>DOJM01000504.1:8865-9471 GCA_003529225.1 Paenibacillus sp. | reverse complement strand
TATGGTATACACTCTGTGGAGATGTTATACGCCGCACTTGGAGAAGGCTGCCAATCAGTACGTGCCGTCCGTAATGATACGCAAGAATGGATAGTCGGCCAGTGGAAGGACGGGCGAATCGGGACAATCCGCGGGAACCGTACAGGCGCCTCTGATTTCTATATCGTATTGCACCGTGAACGGGGGAGTAACGGAATTAACGCGCTCGGAGCAAATTACAACGCAGGACATCAGCAATTACTGAAGAACTTTATAGCTATGACGCGAGGGGACTCTCCACCGGTACGACCTCCCTTAACACTAGAGTTGATTCGCTTCATCGAAGCAGCCAATGAAAGTCGGGTAAGCGGGGCTGATGTTCGTCTGTAAAGGAAAGCACAATCTGAAAGGAGTGAAGTGAATTGATTAGGACAGCAGTAATCGGATGCGGTGGCATGGGAACTGTTCATGCGGATCGTTACAAGTCCATGCCTGAAGCTGAGCTTGTCGCTGTATGTGACATCGTTGAAAAAGCCGCTGAGGTGTTAGGGAATTTAGTGGGCGTTAGCTATTTTACATCCGCACAAGAGATGCTCGAGCAGATAAAGCCAGAGGTGGTCAGTATTG
>DOJM01000504.1:8298-8780 GCA_003529225.1 Paenibacillus sp. | reverse complement strand
GGCAGTGATCAAGGTGGAATATACCATGCTAAACGGGCGGGTTCGCATCCCGGAAATGTACAGGAGTGGTTCCGTGACCCGCTTCTTAGCGGTGGGGTCCTTATGGATTTAATGATTCATGATATTGATTATATCCGCGGAACCTTTGGCGAAGCCCGTGAAGTATATGCGTTCCAGCACCAGTCGGAAGATATAAATTATGCTTCAGCCACTTTCCGTTTCAAGAACGGAACCATTGCACAGCTTGAAGCGTTTTGGGGCTATCCCGGGTCGTTTCATTCCTCCTTTGAATATGCGGATGCGGAAGGAATCATCTCTGGCGGGACCGGGGATGGCGAAAGTCTGCATATTCGCAAGTCGATTACGACGGGCGCTACATCTGGATTTGTGGAGACGCCTTCGAGTGTGCTGCTGAAAGATCCGTATTATTTGGAACTGGAGCATTTTCTAAGCTGTCTAACAAGTGGGGAAGAGCCGTTAGT
>DOJM01000504.1:5823-8274 GCA_003529225.1 Paenibacillus sp. | reverse complement strand
CCGCTCAGCAATCGGCAATGACCCATCAACCGGTGAAGCTTGAAGTGAAGGGGGATATTTAATGAGCCGTTTGAATATTGGCATGATCAGTTTCGCGCATGCGCATGCTTTTGACTATTTGGCAAGTTTACTGCACATGTCTGAAGTGACGGTCAGTGGAATTGCTGATGAGGTGCCGGAGCGCACACAGGCGCTCGCAGAATGTCATTCGATTCCCTATTATGCTAACTACAAGGAACTTCTGGAAGATACGAATATAGATGCCGTAATTATTTGCTCGGAAAATGTCTATCATGCTGAGCTAACCATCGCTTCGGCCCGAGCGGGCAAGCATGTGCTGTGCGAGAAGCCGTTAGGTTTGTCGGTGGAAGAAATGCAACGCATGATTTCGGTCTGCTCTGAAGAGGGAGTACAGCTCATGACAGCTTTTCCTTGCCGCTTCCTGACTCCGGTTGTGCGGGCTAAGGAATCACTAGATCGCGGCGATATTGGTGAAATTATTGCTTTTAAAGGAACTAACAGAGGTTCTTTTCCGGGACCCAAATGGTTCTCTGATGAAGCCCTATCGGGGGGCGGCGCTGTGCTGGATCACACCGTACATGTAATGGATCTGATGAACTGGTTCTCTGGTTCTTCTGTGGAACAGGTGTATGCCTATGAGGATACCTTATTTGATCCAGAGCGNNGATCCGAGCTGGTCACGCAATCCCGGCTTCCCGACATGGGGGGATGTGACCCTGGAAATCATTGGAACTAAAGGTGTCATCTCCATAGATGCTTTTAACCAAAAAAACAATGTATACGGAAGAGCATCTGGCAAAGGGAACTGGTCCTTCTGGGGAGATAGCATGAATGAACTGATGCTGAAGGCTTTTGTACAGGCGCTTCTAGAAGGGGAGGAGGTACCGATTTCGGGAATAGATGGACTCCGATCCACAAAGGTTGCACTTACCGCTTATCAATCTGTTCATACAGGCCAACCGGTGCGTTTAAATAAATGAGGATGCTGTAAGCACAAATCTTTGAGGAGGATGGAACCGCCTATGAAGGATCAGGAATTGTTCGATAGTATGTGTGAAAAGCTCTACTCTGCGGTAATCTCTGATACGTTGGATCAATTGGGCTATCGTAATCAGGTGATGCGTGAAAATATTAACCCGATAGATCCTGCCTGGATCGTCGCCGGAAGAGCAAAGACCATTCTGTCTGTGGATATTCATCATTTGCCGGAAGATCCTTACACGAAGGAGATTGAGGCGGTGGACAGCGTTAAGCCCGGTGAGATTGTCATCGGCTGTACGAATGAATCGCGGCAGAACGGACTGTGGGGAGAGCTATTGTCTACGGCTTCCAAAATGAGAGGCGGCCGCGGAGCCATTGTAGATGGACTAATCCGTGATACTGCTAAAATTCTGGAGCTTGGTTTTCCTGTCTTTGCTACCGGGACCAAACCTGTTGATTCTCAAGGGCGTGGAATTGTTATCGACTATGACATTCCGGTGCTATGCGGTGGCGTAATGGTCCATCCCGGAGATGTAATCTTTGGTGATCGTGATGGTATCGTTGTGATTCCGGGTGCCATCATCGATGAAGTGTTCCAATTAGCCATGGATAAGGTGACTCGCGAGAATCATACACGGGATGAACTGCTCGAAGGATATACCTTGCGGCAGGTCTACGATAAATACGGGGTGCTCTGAACAAGATCCGAGGGAGTGATAGACATGAGGCTGGCTGGCAAAAGAGCGCTAATCACAGGTGCAGCAAGAGGAATTGGACTGGGGATCGCCCATCGATTTCTGGAAGAAGGCGCTCAGGTGGTGTTGCTGGACCGAAGTGAGGGTGAGCTTCTTATTGCACTTGAAACCTTGAAGGATTATGGTGAAAAAGCTGCAGTGGCGGCATGTGATCTTCGTGATGTGGCGCAGTTGGAGCAATCTGTTGCCCGGGCCTTTGAAAGGTTCGGTGGGATAGATATTGTAGTGAACAATGCCGGAATCGCCTTTCGTGAACACTTTCTCGACATCTCNNGTGAGCATTGGAATGCAGTATTTGATATCAACGTAAGGGCGGTTTATTTAATAGGTCAGCTTGCAGCGAGACAAATGATTTCTCAGGGTGGCGGAGGCGCCATTATCAATATGAGCTCCAAAAATGGTCTGTCAGCAAGCTCGGAGCTCGCGCATTACAATGCTTCTAAGGCTGCTGTTATACTGCTAACCGAATCGATGGCAGTGGAGCTGGCGGCTTATGGGATCCGGGTAAACGGAGTAGCACCGGGATTCGTGGATACACCCCTCGACCGCAAGCTGCGCGAAGCTTCGAAGCTCCCGGCTTATTCGGAGCATACACCGATGAAGCGGGCGGCAACGATAAGGGAAGCTGCCAATGTATTTCTTTTTCTGGCTTCTGATGAAGCCTCCTATGTAACGGGAGAAACCATTCGTGTGG
>DOJM01000504.1:4450-5814 GCA_003529225.1 Paenibacillus sp. | reverse complement strand
GGAGTGAATATTTTGGAAAGTAAAGAACTTCAGGCAAAATTGATGATTGATGCTCAGGCTGAGCTTGGTGAAGGGCCGCATTGGGATGCCGAATCCAAACAGTTATATTGGGTCGATATAACGGGTAAGAAGCTTAGAATATACGACCCGATCACTGGTGGTGAAGTAGTTCGCTCTTTCGACCAAATGGTTAGTGCAGTTATTCCTACGACAACCGGAAGACTTCTATTGGCTATGGAGGATGGAATCTACCTCTCTCAAACTGAAGGATCTCCGGTGCTGCTGACTTCAATAGAAGCGGATCTTCCACGCAACAGAGCAAATGATGCCAAATGCGATCGACAAGGTCGACTGTGGGTGGGAACGATGAGTATGGATGATGAGCCGAAAGCCGGAGGATTCTACGTCGTGGAGTCTGATGGGATCACTCGCCAAGTGTTATCTGGTATCGGCTGCTCGAACGGAATGGCTTGGGATTATTCGCGCAGCAAGATGTATTACATTGATACGCCGACAAGGCAGGTGGATGTCTTTGNNTAGGTAACCGTAGAATGGCATTTCGAATTCCTCCAACGACTGGTTATCCGGACGGAATGACAATAGATGGTGAAGGTATGCTTTGGGTTGCCCATTGGGGTGGTGGCTGCGTGTCACGATGGAACCCAGATACAGGTGAGCAGCTTGGTGTCATTCGAGTTCCGGCACCTCTCGTGACTTCATGCACTTTTGGAGGCAGTGATCTAACCGAACTCTACATTACAACTGCAAGGATAGGGATGCAGGAGAAGGAACTGCGAGATTATCCGTTTGCAGGTGGATTGTTTATGGCTAAGCCCGGGGTGAGCGGATTGCTACCCGGAAACTTTCAAGTTAAGGAGTAGGATAAGGAGGCGAAGTAATGCGACTCAAAGAAAGAATNNGTGGAAAAAGCACAGCCGCATTATTTGCTTCAGAAGGTGCGACGGTAATCATTGCAGATGTCCAAGAAGATTCAGGAAAGGCCGCTGTCGCTCAAATAAAGGCTTCGGGTGGAAATGCGCTATTCATTCCTTGTGATGTTACCGATGCTGTCAGTATTACTGCAATGGCAGATCAGGTAATTCATGCATTTGGACGAATCGATGTGCTTTTTAATAATGCGGGGATCAGTGGCGTAGGTGCTGTGCATGAGGTTTCCGAGGAAGTATGGGAGAGAGTCATGCGGGTTAATGTGACGGGTGTGTTCTTAACCTGCAAGGCTGTCCTCCCTTATATGATGAAGACCAAGAAGGGTTCTATCATTAATATGTCCTCTGGCATCGCCGAAATCGGAGTCGCAGAGCGAGCTTCATACAGTGCTTCTAAGGGAGCTGTTCTATCATTAA
>DOJM01000504.1:3909-4353 GCA_003529225.1 Paenibacillus sp. | reverse complement strand
CACTCCGTTTGTGGAAGGTTATTTAAAGGCATCTCTGGATCCAGAGGCTTCGGTTGCTGCGATTAAGCGTAGACAGCTTAGCGGTGAGCTTGGCAAACCAGAGGATGTAGCACGAGCCGCACTATTTCTAGCTTCTGATGAGTCTGAGTTTGTGATGGGTTCGCCGTTATACGTGGATGGTGGCCTTGTCTTCGGCAAAAATGCATAAAGTGAAGGAGAGTTATATATGAAGCTAATTACCTTTTTGCAAAAAGAGGCTGATCATATGGGCGTTCTAACCGACCGTGGTGTGGTGGATATTGGGGCGGCACTGACTGCATTATCCACCCGGACGGGTCGGATGAAGGTTCCAGTAACTGTTAGGCAATTGCTTGAGGGTGGGGAGGATGCGCTTAACCAACTGAGGATTTTTGTGAATGAGTTGCCTATAGGAGAAGAAGTGAG
>DOJM01000504.1:324-3902 GCA_003529225.1 Paenibacillus sp. | reverse complement strand
ATTGACCTTCCGCCCTTGTGTTACTGATCCTGGCAAAATCATTTGTATTGGCTTGAATTACCGCCGGCATGCGGAAGAGACAGGAATGGCCATTCCCGAGTATCCCATCCTGTTCAACAAGTTTAATAATACGTTAACCGGACATGGATCAGAGGTTCCGCTTCCACGGACCAGTCAGAAGGTGGACTACGAGGCAGAGCTTGGCATCGTCATCGGCCGAACCGCGAAATATGTGACTGAGGAGGATGCGCTGGATTATGTCTTCGGGTATTGTACGGCTAATGATCTGTCGGCGCGTGATTTACAGATGCGGACGAGTCAATGGCTAGCGGGAAAGTCTTGCGATAAATTTTCACCCATTGGGCCTTACTTAGTCACTGCGGATGAGGTGGGCGATCCCAATCAGCTTGATATTCAGTGTACTGTGAATGGAGAACTACGTCAGAACTCAAACACCTCGGACATGATTTTTAATTGTAAGCAGATTGTCAGTTATGTGTCCCAGTGCATGACGCTTTCGCCGGGGGATNNTGGGTTACCCTCCAGAGGATCAGGTCTATTTGCAAGCTGGTGATGTGGTCACGGTGCAGATTGAGAAGCTTGGTGCCATTACAAATACGATGGTTAACGAATAGGGGGGAGTTATGATGATCTTCGATTGTCATACCCATTTGTTTGGACCGGGAATGGTTTCAGGACCTACGGATGAGGCGATCAAACGAGCTTGGGGACCGGATATGCATATCGAAGCAACCCCCGAGCAGCATCGTCGTAATTTGGAGGGCTTCTCTGGTGCTATCGTACTGGCCATGGCTGCTCATGCAACAGGACTTGTTGTGCCGAATGCTTATGTCGCTGATTATTGTCGCACGGATCCAGATCGATTATTCGGTTTTGCGAGTGTAGATCCGAATCATCTGGATTGTGTTGCTGAATTTGAGACTGCGATCCGNNCCCAAGCATTATGCCCTCTATGCCAAAGCAGAACAGCTGGATGTGCCTATACTCTGGCATCAGGGAACCTCTTTTGTGCCGGAAGGATATTTGGATGCTTCAAGGCCAGCGATGCTGGATCCGATTGCCCGTTCTTTTCCGAAGCTGAAGATGATTGTGGCGCATATGGGCCATCCCTGGATTGATGAATGTATTTCGCTGGTGCGCAAGCATCCTAACCTATACATGGACGTTTCGGCGTTAGGAAGCAGGCCTTGGCAATTCTACAATGCACTGGTATCTGCGATGGAATACGGGGTACAAGATAAAATACTGTTTGGGTCGGATTATCCGTTCTTTGGGACACAAAAGATGCTTGATGCTCTGTATCGGATCAATGATCTAGCGGAGGGAACGAAGCTGCCACAAATACCGCAAAAATTTATCGAGAACATAATACATCGTCTAACACCGGAAATTATTGGGGTTGTCTGAGGTGTTTATGCTTGGTCTATAAGCGAGGTAGTTAAAAGGAGTTGGAGTCATGGCAGAGTGTAAGGGCAGCGAGAAGAGTGTGGCTGAATCCAGTGGCAGGTTGAAGAGTGAGGCTTATTTTCAGGAAAAAGATCTATGGGGATTTATCCATCGTTCCTTCACGAAGTCTATGGGGTACACCGAAGAAGATCTTCGCAAGCCCGTAATCGGCATTTGCAACACGTTTAGTGAGCTGAATAAATGCCATTCCCATTTTAATGAATTAGTGGATTATGTGAAGCGTGGTGTTTGGCAGGCAGGGGGAGTGCCGATGGAATTCCCGACGATCTCGATCGGTGAGCCTTATGTGAAGCCTACAACGATGCTGCTGCGTAATTTGATGGCGATGGATATGGAAGAAATGATGAAGGGGCATCCCATTGATGGCGTGGTGCTGCTTGGGGGTTGCGATAAAACGGTACCCGCTCAGCTGATGGCAGCCGCTAGCGCCAATATTCCAGCCATTGTGCTGACAGGTGGCCCTATGCTGAATGGCCGATTGGGCGGCCGTAGCATTGGAGCATGCACGGATTGTTATGGCTTTACTCTGGAGCATAAGGCCGGAAATATAAGTGACGAAGAGCTGGCTGTTGCAGAGGATGCAGTTTGCCGAAGTGACGGTCACTGCATGGTGATGGGCACAGCCAGCACTATGGCCTCGATCGCTGAAGCGATCCGCATGGCCTTACCAGGCTGTGCGGCTATCCCGGCGCCGGATAGCAGACGCAGACATATGTCCGAGCGAACGGGCAAGCAGATCGTAGAGTTAGTTCGTCAGGGCATTCGTCCCCGCGCCATCATGACTGCGGCGGCGATAGAGAATGCGATCACAGTCACGATGGCGAGCGGTGGATCGACGAATGCCATCATCCATCTTATAGCAATCTCCCAGCGGCTGGGGATGAAGCTGCCTTTGGAGACGTTTGACCGGATCAGTAGCCAGACGCCGTTCATTTTGAACCTGCGTCCTTCGGGCAAATATCAGATGGAGGAGTATTTCGAGGCAGGTGGTGTCCCCGCGCTGATGAAGGAACTGGAGCCGCTCCTGCACGGGGATTGCTTGACAGTAACAGGCAGAACAGTTACAGAAAATCTGGTTCAGGCGGCAACACTGGACAGAGATGTGATTCGAACCTTAGGGGAGCCGCTGGACAGCCAAGGCGGGATTGCCGTGTTGCGCGGGAATCTGGCGCCGGATGGGGCGCTGATTAAGCAAACCGCTGTATCTGCTCATCTCAAAAAGCATATCGGACGCGCAGTAGTGTTCGAGAGCCCAGCCGATCTGAATGAGCGTATCGATGATCCTGATCTGGTAGTGGATGAGAGCAGTGTGCTAGTGCTTAAGAACGCAGGACCGAAGGGGGCTCCAGCGATGCCGGAGATCGGACAAATTCCGATTCCGCAAAAGCTGCTAAAGCAGGGCATACGCGACATGGTCCGCATCTCTGACGCGCGGATTAGCGGTACTTCCTATGGTGCATTGATTGTACATGCGGCTCCGGAAGCAGCTATCGGTGGAACGCTGGCCCTTGTGCAGGATGGCGACGAAATTGAGTTGGATATATCCGCAAGGCGCTTAGAGCTGAAGGTGTCGGATGAGGAATTAGCCAGACGAAGGGTCTCATGGCAAGCACCCAAGCCGCACTACGACAGGGGTTATGGCTTGCTGTTTCATGAGCGGGTGCTTCAAGCGAACCTCGGTTGTGACTTTGACTTTCTTCTCCCTGTTGAGCTTAGAGAAGAGTTGCTGGGCGAGATGGAATCGGTGCACTCGAAATATTAGCCGATACTGAAATGATCTAATGCTTGTGAAGATGAAATAGCTGCACTTTATACAACTACAGTATATCGTAATCGTCTAATTTGGACTTTAACTGCACTTCATACAGTTAAATCTTATCAAATCGCTGTTTGTAGGATCATTTTGGATTTTTAATGGCAGATAGTACAACTAAATTGCCATCTACGGGAACAGGAGTTGATATAAGTGTACGAAATACACTTATATCGCACGTATCACATTTATCACACGCATTGCACGAATCGCAAGTGTCGCGCATGTCGCAAATACCGCACGTATCGCACGTATTTGCGGCTCCGGAAGCAGCTAT
>DOJM01000504.1:0-304 GCA_003529225.1 Paenibacillus sp. | reverse complement strand
AGTTGGATATTTTCGCGAGGCGTTTAGAGTTGAAGTGTCGGACGAGGAATTGCCCGACGTTGGGTTGCGTGGCGAGCGCCTAAGCCACACTACGACAAGGGTTAGAATGAGTTTACTAGATTGTCTGACTGAACTAGATTGTCTGACTGAACTGGATAGGCTGGACTGAGCTGGGTTGATGCTTTGACTGAGTTGATTACTTTTATTGATTGTATTCTATGCAATAGATTCCGCTCTAGAGTGGCTGAAATTGGATTCTATTGCACTTTCTGCATTGGAATTTCAGATAATCATCACTATACGA
>DOJM01000059.1:2695-4707 GCA_003529225.1 Paenibacillus sp. | reverse complement strand
AAAGGTCTCCAAGGCTTGCATTGTTGCCTCTAAACGCTTCAGACCGCTGACAGGCTCAATATTACAATGACTACGCACATAAGTGGCACCAAACCGCTGTATAAGCGTCAAGATGCTCTCCGCTTGTTGTCTCGCCATGGGCAACAGCTTAGGCAATAATATCTTCTCTTCCTCAATCCGTTCATAGACACTGGACGCAGGCTTTACTGCCTTCCATGGTCCAGCAAAATATGTTTTATCTAAATGGATATGCGCCTCCTCAAAAGAAGGAAGCATCAATAACCCCTTGCAGTCATATTTAGGTAGATGACTCTGAAGCTCCACGTCCGCTCCAACCACTTCTGAAATCTTATCCCCGTCAATTCGGATATGACAAACCTTCGTATCCGTACCAACCACTTGCCCATCCTCAATAACATAACCCTGCTCTAAACTTATATGGGCTAACCAGTAAGAAGCATTCAACATGCTACCCCATCCTTTTCTCAACGATTAAATATAGGTGCGAACCACTTTATCCTAAATGGTACCATAGCCCTTCCTATATAAAAAATGTTTGAAAGGTATTAACATAAGACTATATCGTAAACATCCCAACTTCTAACTTTAAAAATACAGATAACTCGCTGAGTTCTCTAAGTTTGGTCGTCATCTCATCGATAGTCGCAAGTTGCTCCTCCGTGGAAGCCGCTACTTCCTGTGAAGACGATGCCGACTGATCAATGAGCTGCGAAGATTGCACTAGCGTCTTCAATGATTGATGTGACATTGTAGACAACTCACCAAATATGCCTTGAATGCGCAGCGTGCTTTGGGTCGTTAGATCAACCTTCTGAACGATTTCCTCCAGGGATTGTTGCCCTTGTAATACTAAATCATTCTGTTGATTGACCACTTGTTGACTCGATTCCATCGTTTTGACCGCTGCATTCGTATCCGCTTGAATCGCGCCAACAAGCTCGGCAATCTGCTCGGCTGCTCTTTCGGAGCCTTCAGCAAGCTTACGGATCTCTCCTGCAACTACAGCAAAACCTTTCCCTTGTTCTCCAGCGCGAGCCGCTTCAATGGCTGCATTAAGCGCGAGTAGATTCGTCTGGCTGGCTAATTCGGAGATCACGGTAATAATCTCACCGATTTGGCTGGACCGGTTGTTCAGCTGTGCAATGGTTTCTGTTGAGCGCGCAATGGAAATAACCATAGTTTCAAAGTGATTTACTGATGCCTGGTTTGCACGCTGGCCAGTTTGCACAGCTTTTATTAAATGACTGGAATCGTGAACTGTCTTTACCGTCTCCTGCATAATTTCCTCGGAGATTTCACCTGTCCGTTCCATCATCGTGAGTACTTGCCGCACATGTTCTGCTTGCTCCCCCGACCTCTCAGCCATATCCGTAATAATCGTTGTAATCCGCTTGGATGTTTCGTTCGTCTGCTCTGCTGAAGCTTGAAGTAACTCAGCATTTTCATTCAGATGATTGGCCTGTGAAGTGACATTCCCGACGATAGCCCGAATGTTATCCAGAAACTGATTCATGGAATATGCCAACATCCCAATCTCATCATTACGCTTCATGTCCAGCTTCTTAGTCAGATCGCCTCCGTGTTCAACAAGCTCCATTACATGCTCATTGATTCTTCGCAGCGGTCGTACAATAAGTCGGGTTAAGATAATGAAGAGTAAGACAATAAAAATAATCAGAGCGATAACAAAACCGCTTATAATTAAATATGAGTTGTCCATCATAGGCTCCAAAATCTGTTCTACAGGCATCACCAGCACTAGCTTATAATCTATATCGCCGATCTTTGTAAAGGCATAAACATTCTTCGAGTCCTCCGTACCACTAGTTCCCGTAGATTGTGCTATGACCTGACCAACCTTTTGCAACTGTATGTCCGGTTCATCAAATATAGCTTTACCTATATCGTGCTTAGGGTTCTGGCTTGCTACATATCGACCAGCTTTATCCATGACAAAATAATAACCTGCATTCTCCTCACTCATTTCAGCC
>DOJM01000059.1:2303-2644 GCA_003529225.1 Paenibacillus sp. | reverse complement strand
AAAAATGTGTACATACATAGAACTGCAAAAATCAACTCCATGTATACTACAGAAACGGTCATAACGATGGTTNGAACGGTTTTCTTTTTCAATGTCTGAATTCCCTTCCAATCTAGTGACATCATGTCATCCATAGCTACAGATTAATCTGACCGTGATGTTTGACTCTCGACCTAGCTTCTCTGATACGACTAGCTTCCTTGTTCAGCAGCTCATCCACCCGCAGGCCCTTTAACCCCCTTCTAGGAATCTCCTTTAAGACTTCTTCCAGTCCTGTGATCATGTTCAATGGCGCTTCTCGATCTGCCCCCGGTGTATCACCATTGTCGTGCAGAACGATG
>DOJM01000059.1:382-2264 GCA_003529225.1 Paenibacillus sp. | reverse complement strand
CCAGGTTTTATCTTTTTCAATAAGTCATGCTTTATTTGCGCTGCGCTAACTGACGATTTCCAGTCCCCCACCATAACAGACCACAATACAATCCGATAAGAATGTCTAAGTAAGGCAAGATCGCCTAAATTAAGGAGCCCCCACGGTGGGCGATACAAGATAGGCCGCTCTCCTGTAATCCGCTCCACAATATCAGCTGTTCGATCTACTTGCTTCCGTCTATTCGTCCATGGGGTGTAAATCCAGTTAGGCGTATGCGTATAATTATGAATGCCGATCTGATGTCCTTCCCGGTGCATTCGCTGGATTAAATCCGGGAATTGCTCAGCCTTTTTGCCTAATACGAAGAAGGTCGCTTTAACGTCATGTTCATGTAACAAGTCCAGTAGTTCAGGGGTATAGCATGGATCTGGTCCGTCATCGAAAGTAAAAGAAATTCCCTTCGCAGCATCTCCTCTGGAGACAACACCCCATCCCCATATTCGAGTAATCACAAAAGGAACGATCATATAAAGAATAATCACATCTATAGCTAAAATAGTGAGCGTCCACATCAGGAAACCGCCTCTTTCCTTCGGGGAGCAAACCTTGCTTTCAAAGACTGCTTACTAAGTACGAGCATCTTAGGAGACAACTTCTCCGTGCTGTCCTCAACGCGATGTTTCCCCTCAGGATGCAGCACCCGAAGTAAGAACCGAAGATAGATTCCGAACCATCGCCGCTGCCATTTGGACTTGATAGGATGCTGCTCAAACCCTATTCCATGAATGATCCCGCGGTGAAGTAGCGTAATCCCCGTTAGCGCCTGCACTTTGCTTAGTTCTGGATTGCTATCTAGTTCACGACTAATCTCCTTCATGGCCTCGCGAAGCATACGTGCAGTTCGAATTCCGGCCCGATCAGCGCCCAGGGTACGCGTAAGCTGCACTACCTGACGATTATCCAGATGAAGTTCACCCACCCAATCTCCGGNNCCTGATGCCCATCTTGGCAGACTATACTTTCACCGTGATACTTTAACACGACCAATTTACATATCCCGTATCTCCACACGGACTGACTGCGGAATTTGGTGACAATAGCAAATAGGTTCTCCCACATCATCCAAAGAGATTGCGAGAATAATTTTATAAATGAAACTGAGGCTACCATTAATCTTCCTTCTTTCGTGTAAAAGTTTATCTTCTAGCAAAATCTTTCACTAAACGCCGCGTATACCTGCCGATCATCTTTACTAAACCGTTACCAAGATAAGCACCTATCCATAGAAATACCGCGCCTAACAGCATGAACAGAAGTGAGGTGTTGAGTGTTTTATTTTCAATCCCGAATAACGATATAGAAGAGATATCGATGAAATACAAGATAGGTGACAACAAGAGAATAATANNATTCCAAGTTGCAGCATCAATCCTATAATTGCTCTCCAGTTATGCTCATCGGACAACTCCGCCTTAACCCTTTCCCACATGTTTCCTTCTTCTTGAGATCGAGTTGGAAGCGTGCGAACGGAGATATCTGTATAGACTTTCGTTCGAATTCGCTCATGTTGTAAAAAGGTTTCGGTAGAACGCAAAACATAATAAAGGATTGGAATCCCTACTATGGTGAAGGACATCGCGACCCCAAAAGTAATGCCTACCAAATAAAAGCAAAAGTAAAATAGCCCTGTGGCAAAAGTAATTAATAAGAAACAGAAATTCCTCACATGTTTCCGGATCATTTGATTCATCTTCTTCTCTCCCTCTCTGCACTAAAAATTTGTTCATCTACGCAGCTCTTATGCTAATGCTCCTGATGTAAAATCGACCAGTGCCATAATGTCATATGACAGTTATTTCATACAAACATAACCCCCCTCCGGCGTCCTTATAAGGACGGT
>DOJM01000059.1:0-192 GCA_003529225.1 Paenibacillus sp. | reverse complement strand
TCTAGAATTTCCAGCTCGCGCGGGGTCAGCCCATACTCATTACTCTGCTCAGTCTGCGCTTCAGAAGTTGGATGCATCTCATAATGATCAATTAATACATTCGTAATATCGGGTGTTATCATCTTCACGCCCCGATGTACAAGACGTATTCCTTCGAATAGTTCTTGCGGCTCGGTAGACTTTAATAAGTAG
>DOJM01000058.1 GCA_003529225.1 Paenibacillus sp. | reverse complement strand
CTCAAGCACTAGATATGGCTGGAGAAGACTGTTCATACCTATTAGTTGAAGCGAAGTTGACACTCGGTCCATGCGTGACTCATCCAAATAAAATCATCTGCGTCGGTCTTAACTATCGAAAGCATGCGGTGGAAACGAACGCAGCGATTCCTGAGTTCCCGATATTGTTCAATAAATTCAATAACACGTTGACGGGACATGGCGACGATATTCCCCTTCCAAGAGTGACGAAAAAAGTTGATTATGAAGCAGAGCTTGTTATCGTTATCGGCAAATCAGCTAAGTACGTTACGAAAGAGGACGCGCTTATCCACGTATTTGGTTATTGCAACGTAAATGATTTGTCCGCACGGGACTTGCAACTAAAGACTCAGCAATGGCTGTTAGGCAAGTCATGTGATAAATTCTCTCCTCTTGGACCTTATCTAGTTACAGCGGATGAAATCGAAAACCCGAATGATTTAGAGATTAAATGTACAGTCAACGGAGAAATCCGCCAGCACTCCAATACGTCAGACATGATTTTCCAATGCGATGAGATTGTAAGTTATATTTCGCAACATTTGACGCTTGTGCCTGGAGACATCATTCTGACTGGAACTCCAGAAGGCGTCGTCCTCGGTTATCCGGTGGATCAGCAGATTTACCTGAAGGATGGTGATATCGTCACGATTGAGATTGAGAAGCTCGGCAAGCTGACGAATCGGCTCGTTAAGGAAGACTGAGAATGTACTCATTTTGTGAGGGGAAAGCATGAGAATTGATGCACATCAGCATTATTGGCANNAGTCGAGGCGATTACGGATGGCCTACACCAGAAGTTCCATTACTATATCGAGATTTTATGCCTGATGACCTGACAGAATCATTACTACAACATGGAATCACGAAAACGATTGTTGTTCAAGCAGCAGCTACTGTTGAAGAAACTGAATTTCTTCTAGGTTTATGCAAGACCTATGATTCAATAGCTGGTGTTGTGGGGTGGCTAGATTTAGAGCAGGACAATTTTACGGAAACCTTTGAACTTTTGCGTAAAAATCCTCATTTTATTGGCCTCCGATTAATGCTTCAAAGTATTGATGCTGATGAATATTTGCAACGTCCTCATGTTATTCATCATTTAAAATGGTTAGAGACGATGGAATTCCCTGTTGATTTATTGATCCATGCTGCACAATTCCCAGCTGNNGTAGCTTATGCCAAATTTACATGCGGTCATTGACCATATAGGTAAGCCACAAATTTCCCATCAAGAAACCTCACCTTGGCAAGAGTGGGTTACGGAGGTCGCGCAATATCCGCAAATGTATTGCAAACTTTCAGGTATGGTTACCGAAGCAAATGTGGCGGCCTGGGTAGAATCTGACTTTAACTTTTATATCAAACATGTCATACATGCATTTGGATTAAACCGGGTCATATTCGGCAGTGACTGGCCAGTGTGCCTGCTTGCAGCAAGCTATGATCAAGCAGTAAGCATTTTGTTAAACAATTTACCTGAAGCGCTTACAGAGCAAGAATTAGACGATGTTTTTGGCAATAATGCGATCCGCTTTTATCAATTGGAGACAACACATTTTATTGAAACTGGAGTGTAGCCTATGCAATTACAAGGGAAAGTCGTTATTGTTACAGGCGGTGGCTCCGGGATTGGCGAAGCGACTGCCAAATTATTAGCTAGCGAGGGCGCTAAAGTGATCATTGCGGACTGGAATGATGCTGAAGCAAACCGAGTAGTAAAAGAAATCCAATCAGTTCATTGTGGGAATCCTATTGCTTTTGCTGTGAAAACGGATGTTTCATCGGAGATAGAAGTTAAACAATTGGTAGAACTAGTTTTAAATAAATTTGGAAGGATTGACATCCTATTCAATAACGCAGCTGTGGTATTACCGAAGTCCTTGGAGGATATCTCTGAATCAGAATGGACTCGTACCTTAGATATCAATTTGAAGAGTGTCTATTTGATGATTAAATTCTGTATTCCTTCTATTAGAGAAAACCGTGGCTGCATTGTGAACATGGCTTCATTAAGCGGATTGGTAGGCCAAAAGCAAAATCCGGTATACTCGGCTTCAAAAGGCGCAATTATTGCAATGACTAAATCATTAGCGTTAGATTATGCGAGCGATGGAGTTCGTGTCAATTGCATATGTCCTGCAGGTGTAATGACCCCTTTATTAGAGGAGTGGATCGGACAACAGCCCAATCCGGCAACTACAGTACAAGATTTGCTCGATATGCATCCATTGGGAAGATGTGCCTCAACGGAAGAGATAGCTAGAGCCGTGTTGTATTTAGCGAGTGATTTATCCGGATTTGTTACGGGTGTAGCGCTCCCTGTTGATGGTGGAGCATCCTTAGGTTATTAATGAGTTATTGAAAGGGAGGGACGGAATGACTCGATATGGAAGTGTTATTCATGTCAAGGATGAGAAGCTAGAAGAATACAAAGCGTTACACGCATCTGTATGGCCAGAAGTGTTGGATAGATTAAGGAAGTGTAACATTAAGAACTATTCCATTTTCTATAGAGACGGCTATTTGTTCAGTTATTTTGAATATACAGGGGATGACTACACGGCTGATATAGCCATCATGGCAGCAGATCCTCGTACACAAGAATGGTGGAGCTTAACAGATCCTTGTCAGTATCCAGTGAAGTCTGCATTAGAAGGTGAATGGTGGGCGAGTATGGATGAGGTTTTCCATTTGGATTGAGTAATCATTTCATTTAAAGCTAGGGAGATGAAAAAATGAAAATTACAAAAGTAGAAAGCTTCGTCTTACACGTTCCGATTNNAATTACGGATGCAATTAATGTTGCTACGCATTAGGGACTTGCAGGCGTTCGAATTTTTACAGATGAGGGTTTTGTGGGATATGGGTATACAGGAACTTGTGCACATGGTGATGATATGATCGTTGATACGATTGATCGTTATTACGCTCCTTTATTAATTGGCAAAGATCCGTTTATGGTGAAAGAAATTTGGGATGAGCTGCGTTTTGGTAAAATGCATTGGATTGGTAGAGCGGGAGTTACCCATATG
>DOJM01000481.1:3168-3503 GCA_003529225.1 Paenibacillus sp. | reverse complement strand
CTTGGTTATGTAATCATCTGCCCCCATATCTAGTCCCATCACCACATTGACCTCATCATCAATCGCCGTTAAAAAGATTACCGGTATATCACTTTGCGCTTTCACGATCTTGCACAATTCATAACCGCTGCCATCTGGAAGTGAGAGGTCAAAGATGCATAAGGTGAGCACAGATAACTGTTCTGATAACACCGCTTTGGCTGAGGTGGCGTCATAACATAGAAGAGTTTCAAAATGATCCTGCTGTAATGAATATTCAAGTCCTGATGCTATCGTTCTATCGTCCTCGACAAGTAAAATTTTCATGGATGATCATCCTAACCTTATAATATATT
>DOJM01000481.1:576-3118 GCA_003529225.1 Paenibacillus sp. | reverse complement strand
ATCTGCTGAAACCCTAGCCGTAGTGCCGATTTTTTCGAAGCTTCATTATCTAGTGAACAATCCCAGTAAGGAATAAAACCATTGGCAAGCACATTTTCAACTACTAGCGTTGCTAAATGTGTCCCCACTCCTTGTTTCTGATATTTAGGAAGGGTTTCAATTCCGATTGCGTGTGTATCCTGTGTAACAAAACTAGAATAACACAACCCCATAATTTCAGATCCCTCAACTGCAACATATCCGTAGCCTTTTTCGGCAAAGTCTGCTTTCGATGACCAGAATAAATCAATATTTTCATGTACAAATTCTATATTCTTTAGATCTAAGTTCTCCCAGTCCAGCGTTTTAAGATTTATAGTTCTAATGCCATTAGTCAACACTGTAGGTGGCTTGTGAAGTAGCTTAAACACCATCTGTTCATAAGGGTATAGCTTCCTAGAAGGAAACATCATCTCCAGATTCCATCCGTCATGTTGACCAGAAACTTCGAAATGTTCCATCCCAAGTTTCTTCATTCTCGGGACAATATGACTAGTAACATATCTGTCCAATGCATGGACAAAGGCTTGATTGGTGTGATCGCCGATAAGGTAAAACCCTTTCATCCCCTGACTCCATACTAACGCACTCTTTGGTGCTGTAAGTTGATCGACAAAGATCCAACCTGGATTATTGCCTTCAATCAAAGATAGAATTTCGGGATGAATATGCTCTCCTTGAAGTAGCGGCTTCACTTTATAATAATCCTTATGAGGTATTTCATGCATACTAACACTCCCCTTATTTTCCTAGCAGCTGCTGTATATATAAGTATAAAGTAATCGTCCTTCATCGGTTGGTAAAGTTCATTCATAACTGAAGATTACTGTCCATGAATAGACGTTTTCCTAGCCTTAATTAAAATAAATGAAGGTCTCCTTCTTTCATTTATTAATTTGGGCATCTTCTCAAGACCCTCAAGGTTGGATTCAGGTTCAACAATTTCTTCAACAGTTAGTCCATTTTGGATCAAAGTATTAAGTAATGTTGAAAGTTTTCTATGGTATTTTATTGTTCGGTGAAAATAAAGTATTAGACTAGAGTCGTTGATTTAACGCGGTTTTTGAATTGAAAAATCGTCAGTTTTTGAAAAGTAAGTTGTAGACTGATCAATTAAAAGAAGCAGCGGCGGACCAAGACCTGATAAATAAAGTCTTAGACTGCCGCTNNTCTCTTCTCTACTTGCAATACCTGATCTTTCAAAAGAACCATCAAGCATGATCGAAGCTTAATTTATTTCCCGTTTCATCAATATCTCCAATCGTTTCAGTTCATCCGCCTCTAAACCACAAAATCCATTTATGAAAAAGAACGTATTCTCGCTCATCCTGGTTGTCATCGCTCTACAACCTGTCAATGCTGCAGCTGTCAGCGCGGACAGTAGTCCTACCGTCAAGGCATCAGTAACAGGCGGGTTAATCGTTCCGCTTACTCATGGGATAGACCACTAAATCGAAAACGGACGAGCCTCTGCAGCCGCAGGGGCTTTCTTTTTTTTCTTAAAACATGAGGAACGTCACAAATATTGGGATAAAAGAGAGGGAATAACAGCTTTAAGTCATAATTTGTAGTATGTTTAATTGGACGTAACTTCCCAAAGGGGGTGATTAAGGAAATTATAAATGTAAGTCTATTAAACTAATCCAGTTTAAGAGAAGGAGTTGTTAATCTTGATTAATTCGAGTAAAATTTTCTTCAAAAGCTTAGCCGTAATCGCTGTTATGTTGCTTACTTTTACTACCACCGGCAAAGTTACTTTCGCAAGCGAAGCTGCTGCGACTCCTGAAACTACAAATTTAACCACAATTTCGACCGAGGCTCCAGCAACTGATTATCTCGTTGATGTTAAGGACATGCTGATTGCTCCATTAGATACTGATGCATTTTCTCCCAAAGTAATTGTTTNNCTTCCCCTGAACAAAAACAAAAGGTTGGGCCACTATCAGTAGTAGGCCCAGTTTGGGTAACTACACAATGGGATGTAATTAAAACCGGTACAACCGTAGATGCCACTTGGAGAATTGTGACGGATACAACTATAAGATCGGTATCAGCCTCTTTTAACACTGGTGGGAAATGGACGCCTGAACAAAGTTTTAAGGGACCAAATACTGGGGGAGTTACGCTTTCCCAAACCTGGACATACTATACGCCAGGAACCTATAATGTTGGCGCTGTTGCCCAAATTATGACGGATGTAGGGCCAGCATCATGCTTTGTAGGCCCAAAAGTAGTAGTAATATTTTAATCTTATGAGGTGAGGAATTGTACGTCATCGATTTAGCCGTTGAAGTGAGTGAGAATCCGCGCACGGAACACACTGAGCTGGTAGGTTTACCTTTTATTCCGAGAAAAGATGAGTTAATTCTCTGGAATGGTAAACTTTACGTTGTAACCAATGTGCTGTATTATTTCAATACAGATCCGGCCGATTATAATTTTGACGCACATCCAGAAAAACAAAGTTCTGTAGCTCATGATATTAGCTACAAAGTTTGCTTAA
>DOJM01000481.1:362-566 GCA_003529225.1 Paenibacillus sp. | reverse complement strand
TTCCACAATCCCGAAGCCGCCACTTAATAGAGGGCGGCTTTTATTATGCCATTTGTTTATCCTTAGTCTAAGTGTATATGTACAAAACACATCTTATTGTGAGCATGTTTGCATATCTGCGTTTTGGTGTATAATCGGACATTAAATTTGCCGTAATCTGCCTGTTCGCTTAATGGGGCGTTATAGTCTAATACTTTATTTTCT
>DOJM01000481.1:0-126 GCA_003529225.1 Paenibacillus sp. | reverse complement strand
ACTTACTAACAAATCAAATTCATTACTATTAAATTCGATTTCTTCCATAGAGCCCTGTATATAACGGATTTCAGGTCGTTTCCTTGCCATAGCTAACATCTTCTCTGATATATCTACACCTGTTAC
>DOJM01000482.1:240-8771 GCA_003529225.1 Paenibacillus sp. | reverse complement strand
ATATTGCCCTTGCATGGTTGCTACAGAAAGAACCGATTACTGCTCCAATCATTGGTGCTACGAAAATGTCACATCTCGAAGATGCTGTAGGAGCGTTATCCATTACGTTAACAGCTCAAGAAATTACGTTCTTAGAAGAACCCTATACACCGCACCCAATTATTGGTTTTAATTAATACCGAGCACCGGAGGATAACGAAAGTATGAACCATTGATTGGAAGGTCATTAAAGTTAAAAGTGAGTAATCACTCACTTTTTTGTTGACTCTCAAACCTTTGCGGTGTATATTCGAGTGAGTAATCACTCACTTTATCAATAGACTCTAAAAAAGGAGTAAAAAAATGACCCAAGATCTATTCGACTCACTAATTGCTGCTCAAAAGACAAAAACAGAAAAACAAAAAAAGATAATTGAAATAGCGATTAAGTTGTTCGCTGATAAAGGTTTTGCGAATACTTCTACGGCTGAGATAGCTAAATTGGCAAAAGTATCGGAAGGGACGATCTTTAAACATTACGGAACAAAAGATAAGCTTTTGCTCTCGATTATTCTGCCATTTGTGAAAGATTCTTTACCCACTATGGCAACTGAGGTTTTTAGTGAAGTCTTAACGGAGGATACGAAGACGTTCGAGCAATTTTTAACGGGATTTTTGAAGAATAGAATTGAGTTTTTTGATAGGAATAAAGAAATATTTCGAGTTTTTGTGAAGGAGATCATCTATAAGGATGAGCTTAAAAAAGAAATAGCCCCACATTTCATCAAAAATATCTCGCTACAAATTTCTCGTGTAGTAGAAGAATTCAAGCTGCGCGGAGAACTAAAAGATAAACCTACGGATCAGGTTTTGATTTATTTAATGACGGTTTGTGGAAGCTTCTTTGTATCTCGATTTGTATTGTTTGAGAACTACTCAATCAGTAATGAAGAAGTCGAAAATTTTTTTCCTTTCGTCATGGATGGAAGAAGGAATCCTTTATCTGAAGTCTCATCCTAATATTTCATTTGCTCAGAAAGGAGTATTTATATGGCAGTATTGCAGATTGAGCATTTAACAAAAGATTATGGTCATCAGCGTGGTGTGTTCGATGTTTCATTCCAAGTTGAGAAAGGTGAAGTNNATTTGATTTCAAAATTCGAGCTTGATCCTGCGGGAAGTTTAAAACGTATGTCTTTAGGGATGAAGCGGAAAATCGCGATTGTAACAGCTTTTATGCATAATCCTGCCGTACTTGTTCTCGATGAGCCTACAAGCGGTCTTGATCCTATCATGCAAAATGTATTTATTGATTTCATCAAAGAGGAAAAAGAAAAAGGGAAAACAATTTTACTGTCGAGCCATATCTTTAATGAGATTGACGCTACCTGTGACAAAATATCAATTATCAAAGATGGAAGGTTAATTTCAACCTTTATAGCCGATGAGCTTCGTCACAATGAGAGCAAATCCTTTGAATTTGAGTTCAACTCCAAAGAAGAGTTTAAACGTTTTAGTCTTGAGGTTCGGTCGCTACAAAACATTGAGGTAACTTCTCTAAAAGCGCATAACAATCAAGCGGAAATACGAGTGAATGATAACGACATCAACATTTTCATACGCACGATATCCGACTATGATTTGAAGTTTTTCTCTGAGATTAAGTTTACGCTTGAGGATTACTTTATGAAGTTCTATGATCGAAACTCTATTTCAGAGGGAGGTGCCTATCATAATGCCATTAATAGAAATCAATAATTTGACAAAAGATTATGGCCAAGGTCGAGGCATTTTTAACATCAATCTCTCGATTGAAAAAGGTGAAGTGTTTGGCTTTGTAGGCACAAATGGAGCAGGTAAAACCACAGTGATTCGTCACTTGATGGGTTTTTTAAAGCCACAGATCGGAAGTGTAAGGATAAGCGGAATGGACTGCTGGGAAGACTCTGCTGAGATAAAGAAAATGATTGGATATACGCCTGGTGAGATAGCGTTTCCCGATGCTCCAACTGGAACGGAATTCCTAAAACAGCAGGCTGAGCTGTTAGGACTCAAAGACATGACTTATGCAAATACAATCATAGAGAAACTCCAACTAGATCCAACAGCTAACTTGAAAAGAATGTCTAAGGGTATGAAGCAAAAGACTGCAATTGTCGCTACATTAATGGCTGATCCTAATATTCTGATTCTGGATGAACCGACAACAGGACTTGACCCTCTGATGAGAGCTGAATTTGTAGATATAATAAACGATGAAAAGAAAAAGGGAAAAACGATATTTATGTCGAGTCATATGTTTGAAGAGGTTGAACATACGTGTGACAAGGTTGCTCTTATTAAAGATGGTCAAATTATTGCTGTAAAATCAACCCGTGAGGTCAAACACAATGAAGAGAAAACTTACAAGATAGAGTTTACTTCGCATGAGGACTACCAACGCTTTTTAAAAGAACCTTTTGAATGTGCAAATCAACGCGAAAGTCACAATCAAGTCATTGTAAATANNGCAGATCAATACATTCTTCAAAGTGCTTAAAGGGTATGAAATCAAGTTTATCACTGAGAACAAGTACACACTCGAAAAATACTTCAGAAGTCTTTACTAAAGGAGGAGAAACTAATGTTTAGTAAAACGATCTTTAAACAAACCTTAAAAGCCAATTTTAAGTTATGGCTTATTTTCACGATAATCATGAGTGTTTTTAGTGGCGTAATTATTGCCGTATTTGATCCAAAAACTTTATCCAGTATGTCAGATATGGTGAAGGATACACCCCTAGCGAACATGTTAGGATCAACCACTTTCCTTGGCATGCTCTCTCAAACCTTTTACTCGATGCAGGGTGTTATTCTGCCACTGATCTTTGTGATTATGACTGCTAATAGTCTAATCGCATCGCAGGTGGATAGAGGCTCCATGGCTTATTTGCTATCAACGCCTATAAAAAGAAGCACAGTAGTCAGAACACAGGCCATCTATTTAGTATCATCGCTTGTTGCAATGTTTACGATATTATCCATCGTAGGGGTAGTATCTGTTCAAGCTTTCCAAAACGATATTGATTTTAATATTTCGGATTTGATTATGCTCAATGTAGGTTTGTTTCTCTTAATGTTTGCAACCAGCAGTATTTCATTCTTATTTTCTTGTATCTTCAANNTGGTGCAGGTATCCCACTTGCTTTCTTTCTCTTTGAACTGATGGGGAAGGTGGATAACAGTCTGGAGGGATTTAAGTACATCTCACTGAATACACTATTTGATACGGATGCAATCATAAATAATGGTGATTATTGGATTCAATTTACTCTCCTAGGTGTAATCGGAATTGTACTTTACGCGATAGGCATACGTGTCTTTAAGGGAAAAGATTTGCCTTTGTAACATGATTTAGGAGAGGTTACAGACAGCTAAAGGAAATATCTTCTTGTCTACTTTTTAAGATATTCTTGGTAAGGTAAGGGAATATCAATGAATAAGAGGTGATGAGTTGTAATGATTAAGAAATACTGCTTGTTCTGTGATGAGATGGTATCCATTACATCGGAAGGTGATTACGATAGATTTTTAGGCTGTAATTGTTCTCCTGACGGGTTCTATAACTTATTGAGAGACAGCTATGAGCCTATAAATTCTCTCGCGCATCCAAAGAAACGCGATATGTTTCATGTGATATCGGCTTATATACGGGAGCTGACTGATCGTGGAGAGAAGGTCAGTCTATCGGCCGACGATTTAGAATCCATTGTAAATTCCTCGAAGATTCCAGTGACGATTGAAGATAAAGGAAACCGTTTATTGCAATACTTATACAGACATTCTGAAGCCCCTGGGGAATCCGTTGTTGTTCAACCACTCTCCAGTAGCTATAACCTGACGTATTCGCCTAATCTGCAAGAACTGGTATATATCATAGATAAGCTGATTAACGAGCAGTTTATGATCAGTGAAGGCATGACCTTTAAGCTGACGAACGAGGGATGGAATGAAGCTGCGGCAATCGCAGGAGGTAAAAAATTAAAACACTGTATCGTTCTAATGTCGGATGCGGAGGATTTGCACACGGAGTGGGTGGAAAAGCTGCTTCCTAAAATCGAGCAGTTTGGTTATATACCACGGTTACTATTGCATACGACAACGCAAAACCGTGAACCGTATTCCTTAGAGCTTATAGAGGAGAGTAAACTGATTATCGCTGATTTAACCGGCCAATCCCCTGAAGTGTATTTTACTGCAGGATATGCGCTCGGGTTGAACATTCCAGTGATTTGGACTGTGAACAGCAGCGATGCTAATGATCTTTTCGTACAAGTGAAAAATATCCGTCCAATCGTTTGGGATACAGCCGAAGAACTGGTTGTTTTACTCCAGCAGAAGTTGAGTTCATAAAGTCTATGTCATATTGAAATGAACACGATGTAGAAGAGGCCGCGAATTTTCGCGGCTTCTTTCTTTTCACTATAAAAGTTAATTTCCAACTCATGGCTATTACAAAATCTTTTTTCTTTTATGGAGGACTGATCCGAACCCTATGAACAGAAAAGCAATAATACTGCAGAATAAAAATAGGTAACTAAGCGGAATTAAGAAAAAGGCTGGCTCATGCAAGATTCCATCGGGTCCCACGCTTGAACCCACCATACGTGAGATCATTAAACTGATGATGCTTAATAATAATGGCGAAGCAGCTAATAGATATTTTTTTTTCATATGACATTCTCCTTTGCTTGATAACCAAATAATACACAAGTTTTACTTGTTAATCAACATTAATTTATTGTAAAACGATATATCATTATTGTGAATCAAAATAATTAACTTATATTTGGAATTTGATTTGAAAATGAGGACTTGACCATAATTGCTGGTGAGGACTATTATTTGGTTTAAACAAATTTAAGTAAGTCTTAAGGCTTTATTTATATAGAAGATCGCTCCAGGTCGGATGGATTGAACAGTAACAGATAAATGGAAAACGGTTACATCCAATGCTTCGAAAGCATGAAAGGAACGGCGTTCTGATCATTTGTATGACTTTTTAAATTTGTTCAATCAGTGAATGAACATAATAACAGGTTGAACAGCTGCAAGGGGGCAGATATGAAACCAATATTTAAGATTATGATTGNNAGTTGAAGCACTGAGTATGATGGATGAGCTGAGTCCTCATATTATTATCACAGATATCGTAATGCCAATAATGGGCGGGGAGAAGCTAGTTAAGATTGTTAAGGAGAAGTACCCACACATTGAAGTAATCGTCTTAAGCAGCTTCAGTGAATACGATTATGTCCGTTCCACATTTCAGAGTGGGGTAGCAGATTACATCCTGAAGCCGAAGCTGGAAGCCGATTATCTGTTGTCCATCCTAAATAAAACTACAGCTAAGATGGCAGGGATTAAGATGACCGATCCAGGGACCGATCCAGAGGAAAAGCAGCTTTTGTTCGCGATCGAGAAGCTCATGACGGGATATGAGTCAGTGCTAGAACCTGCTTTGCTTCATTCCAAGTTTCTACACGAAAAATTCGCATTTTTCGGAGCAGATATAAAGCATATTAAAGATTCTGGTGATAAGTTAACGTTCGCAAATGAAATCGAAAGAGGAATTCAAAAGTTAGCTTTGGATGATGTTGTGTTTATTCGACTAAAGTTTGTTAACGACTCGGTCATTTATTTGCTTAACGTTAATCCAGAACATTGGGACGAGCTTATGATTGAACTCCGTAATCTGATCTCGGAAATAGAACATCGTGTGAGAGAAACACATTTTATTATCAGTCAGAGCTTCGCGGACTTTGTGAGACTTGGTGAGATTTATCGAGACAATTACTTGAAGCTTACACGATACAGTTTCTATTTACCGGAACGAAGTCTGATTGAGAATGATCATTTGCCGGGTCTTCCGGGAGCGTGTCAGGAAATTGACATGGGAGAATTAATGGATCAGTTGAGACGTAAGCAATTTCAGAAGGCATTTACAGAATTTCTTGAATATGTCCATCTGCGTTCAATGGATTATCGCATTGATATTTTCGAATTTAAATCGCTATTAGGGAACTTTATATTTAACGTAGCGACCACGCTTGGAAAAATGAAGTGTGAGATCGGAGGACTGGAGGAGACCAAATACGACTACTTCCGAAAAATAGATGAAGCGATGTATGCAAGTGATGCTATTGCTGTTACCGAAGCATTCATTCGAGAAGTTGAGCGTACTATTGGTGAGACGACTTCATCGGTTAACCCTAATATGACAAAGCTGCTCGAATATATTCAGAATCATTATGCAGATCCGATCACACTGACAGGGGTAGCTAGACAGTTCCACTTCAATGCTTCTTACTTATCGAGTTATTTTACTGCACATAATGGCGAAGGCTTTAGTGAGTACCTGAACAAAGTACGGGTGGAAAAAGCTATGGAGCTGCTCGAGATAACAGAGAAATCAATTTCCGATATTAGCGCAAGCGTGGGTTACTCAGATCAAAGTTATTTCACCAAGGTATTTAAAAAACAAACTGGTATTTCTCCGAGCCGCTACCGAAGACGGGACGTACTGCAGCCATGATTGGGAATATCGTAAACAAGATCAGACAGCAGGGCTTATTTCTCAAGCTGTTTCTCGTGACGCTCATTAGTATCGTAACCGTATCACTCCTGACGCTGGCTATTACGATCAGTATGTCTGAGAAATTATTTTTACAGACCTTTAGTATAACAAACGGCAAACTGTTGAATCAGATGAAGACAAACCTGGAGTCTTATAACAACATTATTGCTACTGGCGCAACGATGATGGCTCAGAATGAGGCNNAACGTAAAGGAGCCTATGCTGGTGGCTTCCAAAGCATTATTTGATCATTCGACCGGAAGAATCTATGGCACCATGTACGTAGCCATTCGAGATCGAGATTTCAAGCCCTTTTACGCTAACTTTACGAGTGAAGGTAATGATGTCGTGTTACTGAATAAGAAGGGATTAATTGTATCCAGCAGCAAGACAGATATGATTGGGCTCCGTGATAAAAAGCTGCTGCAAGAAGTAGAGGATGGAAGTAAAGATGGCGATTCTACCTATGTGATGGGGAATGAACGAATTGTTTTCTCAGAATACTTGCCTGAATTTGATTTTTATATGGTGAACCTAATTGATAAGAACGCCGTGACTGGACAGATGGTGAATGCTAAAGCGGTGACATTGACAATCATGGCTATCGTGGCAATATCGCTCATTATTGTTTTTTTGATTACCCGAAAAATGACGAAGTCCTTGCGTGTACTCGTTAAACAGATGTCGAGTATTCCTACGGGTGATTTCGATAATCATGTAGATGTCACTAATAGTAGTTATGAAGTTAAGGAGTTAGGTAACGCCTTCAATTTTATGCTGGATTCACTTCATGATTATGTTGATAAGCTGATGGAGACTCAGAAGCAACAACGTAATGCGGAGCTGGCGGCACTCCAAATGCAGATTAACCCACATTTTTTATATAATACGCTGGCTTCTATCAAATTTCTGGTGCAACAGGGCAATAAGGAAAAAGCAGCTGGAACGATAAATTCACTAATCTCACTCCTGCAAAATACAGTAAGTGATGTTCATTCTACCATTCCTGTCAGTCAAGAATTGGAGTCTTTGAAGCATTATGTGTATATCAATCACGTGAGGTATGGTGAAAAGATCCGTGTGAATTACTTTGTGGAGCCAGAGAGCTTGGATTATCATATGCCGAAGCTAATTCTTCAACCTTTTATCGAAAATGCATTCTTTCATGCATTCAACCTTAAAGATGAGGGAAGAATTCTCATCATGATTTCCGTGCAGGAAGAGCAACTAGTATGTGAAGTTGTAGATAACGGTGATGGAATGGATCTTGACCCGAATTTGCTGGAAGAGGAGCAGCTACCAGCTTCGAAGCACAAACGCCAACTGTTTTCCGGGATCGGTATACGAAATGTGGATGACAGAATCAAATTGTTATACGGTGAGAGATACGGGATTAATATTACAAGCAAACGGAATGAAGGTACACAAATCGTTGTTACACTTCCATTGTTAAAAAACTAAAAATTTTACATGAATCTAAAAATAGTACCAGAATCGAAATGAGAATCAAAATAGGACCCAATAATATCACCAAAGCTAACAAAGATACTGCCAAAGAAAACGAATACAAAATGATAAGATGGAGGCGTAGCAGAGAAAACGCTTCCATCTTTATTATTTTTCAGACTATCAAGGGGGTTTACGTAGTGAAAAAATTATTATCCGTAATGCTAGCTAGTGTGGTTCTACTGTCGGCATGTTCCACAGGTGGAACGAAAAATGAAACGAGCAACTCTGGTAACTCCGGAGTCGAAGGTAGCAGCAAGCCAAAAGAGATTACAGTTTGGGCTTGGGACCCGGCGTTTAACATTGCCGCTATGAATGTTGCCAAAGATGCATATGCGAAAGTTAATCCGGACGTAACGGTTAACGTCGTTGAGAACGCGCAGGCTGATATCGTTCAAAAGCTGAATACGGGGCTAAACTCTGGTTCCAC
>DOJM01000482.1:0-229 GCA_003529225.1 Paenibacillus sp. | reverse complement strand
GATTACCGTGCGCAGAGCTTCTTACAAGCGTATCCGGATTCTTTTTATGAATTGACGGATGTTGTAAAGGCTGCTGACTTTGCGGATTATAAGATTGGCCCTACCAGTGTTGACGGCAAACAATACGGTGTTCCGTTTGACTCTGGCGTAACTGGAATGTATGTACGGACAGACTATCTCGAGCAAGCAGGCTACAGCCTGGATGCATTACAGGATATCGACTGGAAGC
>DOJM01000375.1:745-2620 GCA_003529225.1 Paenibacillus sp. | reverse complement strand
GAAACTTGGTAAGCCCTATGTATTCCTCTCATTCGAGGTAGGAGAATCGTAAGAGACTTACAACATACAGAGGGTAAAGGATTGTGGAAAAAGCGAATGCCAACAGAACGAAAGTTCAGACGAAAGCTCATTTGTATAAGTCGTTGGATAGGGCAATACCCGAACTGAAAGGTTGCTGACTTCCACATGGTCTTCAACACGAAAGAAAGCGAAAAGAATAATCCTATAGAGAGGNNAACGAATCTATCGTGCCGAACAGTTAAACCAAACAAGGAAAGTAAGAAAACTTCAAAGATTACTTTTAAGAAGCAAGGCTAATCTACTTCTAAGTATTAGACGAGTCACTCAAGAGAATAAAGGTAAAAAGACAGCAGGTATAGACAGTTATATCTCTAACACGCCTCAAGAAAGAGTTGATTTATTCAACAAATTAAGCAGATATAGTGTTAGAAATATCAAGGTTAAACCAGCTAGAAGAACCTATATTCCTAAGAAGAACGGTAAACTTCGTCCACTAGGTATTCCAGTTATAGTTGACAGAGTATATCAAAATGTATTCAAAAACGCATTAGAGCCACAATGGGAAGCAAAATTTGAAATGACCTCTTATGGATTCAGACCTAAACGCAGTACGCATGATGCAATGAGTGATTTATTCACTAAATTAAGCAAAGGTAGTGCTAAGGGATGGATTTTTGAGGGGGATTTTGAAGGTTGCTTTGACAATTTGAATCATGATTACATTATGGGTTGTATTAATAACTTCCCTAATAAATCAATAATTCGAGACTGGCTCGAAAGTGGATATGTAGACAATGATGTATTCAATGAGACAACAAAAGGAACGCCACAAGGTGGAATTATCTCACCATTGTTAGCAAACGTGGCACTACATGGAATGGAGAAAGAAATCGGTGTTAGATACATCCATACAACACGACAAGGAGATACATTGTACTCAAATTCAGTCGGTGTTGTTAGATACGCTGATGACTTTGTAATTGTCTGTCCTACAGAAGAAGAAGCATATGGCATGTACGATAAGTTAGAACCATACCTGAACAAACGTGGATTAAATCTTGCGAAAGACAAAACAAGAGTAGTACACATTAGTAAAGGGTTTGACTTCTTAGGATTTAATTTCAGACAATATCCAACAAAAGACGGAATGCGCTTGTTCATTAAGCCTTCCAAAGATAGTGTCAAACGAGCTAAACAAAAGATTAAAGAAATATTCGAATGGGGTAAAGGTAGAGAAACGTCGGTCCTAATTGATAGATTAAATCGTGTCGTTAGAGGAATAACGAACTATTGGTCTCCTACGGTTGCCAAGAAGATCTTCAGAGATATAGATAGTTATATTCTGCAAAGAACGCTAATTTACTTGAAACATAGACATCATCGTAAATCAATTAAATGGATTAGAAAGATATATTTCAAACCCGACCTTACTGGTGTGAGCAAGGACAAATGGATTCTTACGTGTCCACATGATAATACAAAACAACTCATGAAAATGAGTTGGGTAAAAATCGAAAGACATATTAAAATCAAACAATATAACAGTCCATTTGACGCTTCACTAAAAGAGTATTTCGAGCGACGAGATAAAAAAGAGTTCGATAAGGAGAACACTTTAGCGAAACAAAAACTTGCTAAAAAGTCTAAATACAAATGTAGGGTCTGCCATGAATCGCTTGTTGGAGACGAACCATTAGAAGCAAATCATATAATACCGAAAATTATAGGTGGTCGTGACACTTATGAGAACCTTGAGTTACTTCATAAGTCTTGTCATAAAACACATCATGCATTATTAGAGAGATATGGTAACGGTAAGCAATTACCAAAAGTTCAGTCTTACCTTAAAAGAAA
>DOJM01000375.1:311-639 GCA_003529225.1 Paenibacillus sp. | reverse complement strand
AGGCCATATGTAGTCCAAGCTATCAGATATCCAATAAGAAAAATCCATGTGGATACAAGTGGAATCTGCAGACTTCGGGTACGCTCAGCTGACACGCGAGCAAAGGTAATGACCATGGGTGTGACGGACGGCAGCATCATCGCTGCCGTCATCGTTACCCACATACCCACATACCAGCCGAATGTACCAAGGTCCATTCCAGGACCACTAGTCATATTTCTAAAGTGATCCAGCATAATCATCCAAGCAATGATTGTCATTGCCAAGAGAATCGCAGTCAAAGGAATATTACCGATCGTTCGTGCACGAATTAAACGAACAATTGGAG
>DOJM01000375.1:0-265 GCA_003529225.1 Paenibacillus sp. | reverse complement strand
CCAGGTGGATTGTGTAGTTGAACTCGGCGCTTTGGATCTGCTGTTGGACCTGTAAGGGCTTCAGCACCAACAGAAACCTTATTGGGAATTTCTGCTCGCCAATAGGCTAAATCATCTGCAGCGTCAAACTTGATGGGGGCATACTCAATTCCTCGTAGTTCGCTAATGAGGCTACCAAATTCACCCGCCCAACCACCAACCTTTCCGGTGAAAATTTGTTCAAGAGCCTCACGCTGATCCTGATCAGCACGTTCATCGATATAGA
>DOJM01000377.1:7348-7845 GCA_003529225.1 Paenibacillus sp. | reverse complement strand
CGAAGAATTCGCCTTGTTCATAGATCGAAATCACACTATCTTCAGGCAATGCTTCGATTAGTTCAAGTTTGTAAGGATCGCCTAGCTCACCGAATATTTGGAGCGCTTCCTTACGGCTAACTTCCTTACGTACGATTGGAAGGTTCTCAGAGATAATGCGATCCATTTCCTTTTCAATCTTTAGCAGATCCTCAGGATTAAGCGGATGTTCCAAATCCATATCGTAGTAGAAGCCATCTTCGATAACAGGACCTACACCAAGCTTAACTTCCTTTGTTCCATATAAACGTCTTACAGCTTGCGCCATCAAGTGGGCAGTACTGTGACGCATAACTTCCAAGCCTTCAGGTGAATCCAAAGTTACGATTTCTATCAATGCGCCTTCCTCTAGCGGAGTGGACAGATCCACGACAATACCATTCAATTTCCCTGCCACCGCGTTTTTGCGAAGTCCACTACTAATAGAAGCTGCTACATCATCAATATTACTACCTTCT
>DOJM01000377.1:6938-7229 GCA_003529225.1 Paenibacillus sp. | reverse complement strand
GGCAGTTCTTACTATCCCATTTCAGGGAATTCATAACCGCAGCTACAAAGGGGTAAATTGATAGTAGGATACCGGAGGAAATTACAGCCTATGTTCCCTCTCTCTGATACGGTCCAGAACAATCCATTCATATCTTTGTCAAAGCTGTTAACATTGAATTATGGAGTAATTATAAATCTGTCCTCTCTGACAGTCAAGTCTGTAGAAGGGGCAAAATTTTGTAAACCGCGTTAACAGTCACCTACGCGGTCAGTTCTACATCCAGGAAATAGCGCTAGAACTGTCCTTAAC
>DOJM01000377.1:4237-6903 GCA_003529225.1 Paenibacillus sp. | reverse complement strand
TCCGGATCGATCCGCAATGGAAAGCTTTTCTTGGCCGCCATGATGCACCGCCTTAATACAACGAGCCGGCGTTAATGACCGGACTCGCTCCGCGCTCCGACACGATCGCCACCATCAGATTATTGATCATGGCCGCTTTACGTTCTTCGTCAAGCTCCACTACACCACTCTCTTTAAGCTGTTTAATTGCCATATCGACCATGCCAACTGCACCTTCAACAATGATTTGACGAGCAGACAGAATGGCAGAAGCTTGCTGCCGCTGCAACATAGTGCTGGCGATTTCTGTTGAATAAGCCAAATGTGTAAGCCGGGCTTCAATGACTTCTACACCAGATAAGGACAAGCGCTCTTGAAGCTCAGTCGCTAATTCTTTAGCAATTTCATCTGCATTGGCACGCAGGGACATACCAGATTCNNCGAAAGCCATGTATTTATCTACATCAAAGAGGGCTTTAGCGGAGTTAATCACTTTGAAGACGATAACTGCAGCAATTTCAATGGGATTACCTTCGACATCATTGACCTTGAGCTTCACACTGTTAAAGTTACGAACACGCAGGGAAACCGTCTTACGAACGCTGAACGGAATGACTGCAAACAATCCACTCGTTGCAATAGTCCCTACATATTTACCAAAAAAGGTGACTACAACCGACTTATTGGGTTGTACAACTGTAATACTCGTACATAGTATTGCCGCTACAACGAACAGAATGACCGATACTGTGATATACTCCTGAACAGCACCGTAGATTCCACCACCCAAACAAACCGCAATCAATGCGATAACCCAAAATCCGCTGACAGGACGAAGCGTCTTCTCCTTCATAAAAAAGCACCCCCATAAGATATTCTTTTGATATGATTATGATATCACTTTTGGATAATAATGTGTATACAGAAATGTAATAAAATAATGAATTTATGTTCACAGGTACATAATCTTCATTCTCAAGGCGTACCCAACACCAAGCTTCGCTTACGTAGATGACATTTGTGCGACGGCTAGTGATCGAAATCTTACAAAAAAAGCTTGCTGCTCAATCATCCACTAAACGGATTAACGAGCAACAAGCGTTGATTAAATTATATATTAGTTCTGCATAATGAAATCATTATCAATTTTCGCATTAGCATCATCGAACACGCGCAGAATATCGTAGCGTGTATTCCGCTGTGCCGGGATTTTGCCTGCTTCGCGGATCAGCCCAGTAATCGACTCGATGTTGACCTTGTAGGTCGCGCCCGCAGAAGATACTACGTTCTCTTCAATCATCGTGCTGCCGAAATCGTTGCAGCCATATTGAAGGGAAAGCTTGCCGACCTCTGNNGGTCCCATAGTTACCCAAGAGGACTGGAAGTTCTTAATGTTATCTAGAACAAGGCGACTAATGGCAACCGTCTTCAGATATTCCTCAGGAGATTGTCTATCCAGCTTCAAGTTAGTATTGTCCGGTTGGAATGTCCAAGAAATAAAGGCCAAGAAACCCTCTGAATCATATTTGTTGGCAATACACTCGTCCTGAGCCTCACGCACACGAAGTAAGTGCAGTGCCCGCTCTTCCATACTCTCACCAAGTCCAATGACCATCGTAGCTGTTGTATTCATCCCGATCTTATGTGCTGTCTGCATTACGTCCATCCACTCGCGCCATGAGCCCTTAAGACGACTGATCTTGCGGCGTGTACGATCATCGAGAATTTCCGCTCCTCCACCTGGTAAAGAATCCAGACCAGCAGCATGGATTTCACGCACAACTTCCTCGAGCGATAATCCAGATACTTCTTTCATCTTCATAATCTCAGCAGGAGAGAAGGAATGCATTGTAATCTCAGGAAAACGTTGCTTAATTCCGCGAAGTATATCGGTATAATAGCTGAAAGGAAGATTTGGGTTCGTACCGCCTTGCATCAGTATTTCCGTACCATTTACAGCGATAGTCTCAGCGATTTTTTGGTNNGGTCTGCGATAAAATGCGCAGAAACGACAGTAGACATCACATACATTCGTATAGTTAATATTACGACCAATTACAAACGTGGCCATCGGGTCTGGATGCCAGCGTTGCATTATGGTGTTTGCAGCTGCACCCATTTTCTCAATTTCGTTGCTCTCGAACAGTCGGATGGTATCTTCCAATTGGAGACGTTCACCCCGTAGGGCTTTATCCAAAATAAGATCTATCGCACTCATCGTTCGCATCCTCCTTTTAAACCCTTAGGGGTATGGTAGAATCACAAAATAACAGGAAGAAAAAACGTTGTCTCCTTTTAAGACGACAACCCTTTCTCATACTAATGAACAGTTCATTTCCTCATCGTATCACAATCTGAACAGCTTGAAAAATGCTTTTACATTCTTCGCAAAATCCCATCCAGAAGAAAAGCAGCATCGCACTAAGCGATACTGCTAGTTATACTCTATTTCTCCACTAACGCTCGATTGAACATATCTTCCTGTTACAAAGACTCAATTTCTGCCCTAGCGGCCTCTAGTGCCTGGCCAAGATCAGCAATCAAATCCTCTGCATGTTCAATACCGACGGAGAAGCGTAGCAAACGATCATCTACACCCACAGCATTTCGAATCTCCACAGGAATATCAGCGTGCGTTTGTACAGCCGGATAAGTCATAAGTGACTCTACGCCGCCCAGGCTCTCTG
>DOJM01000377.1:0-4213 GCA_003529225.1 Paenibacillus sp. | reverse complement strand
TTCTGGATTTCATGCCCTGGATGATCGGGCAATCCTGGATGGAACACTTCCGCAACCGCTGGATGCTCTAGTAAGTAATGGGCAATCGCTAGTGCATTGTTCTCGTGACGCTCCATACGCAGCGCCAATGTCTTCAAGCCTCTCATCAACTGATAACTGTCTGTTGGTCCGAGCACGGCGCCAATAGAGTTATGCAGAATAGCTAATTCAGCTGATAATTCTACACCTTTGGATACAATTAGGCCTGCCAGCACATCATTATGACCACCCAAATACTTAGTTGCGCTATGAACTACAATATCCGCACCTAATTCTATAGGCCGTTGGAAGAATGGAGTCAGCAGCGTATTATCTACAATGCTAAGTAACCCATGGTGACGTGCCCAAGTGCACACAGCTTCAATATCCGTGATCATCATAAGTGGGTTCGTTGGCGTTTCAATAAATACAGCTTTCGTATTTGGACGACGCGAAGCTTCCAGTGCATCCAAATCATTCGTGTCTACATAAGAAGCAGTGATTCCAAACTTGGACATAATCCGTTCCAACAAACGATAGGTACCGCCGTAAAGATCCAGCGAAACGATCAGATGGTCGCCTTGAGCGAACAAGGTAAGCACCGTTTGTATTGCTGCCATCCCTGAGCAACAAGCAAATCCTGCATCTCCGGATTCCAGTTCCGCAGCTGCATTCTCAAGCACTGAACGGGTCGGACTTTTGGTGCGGCTATAATCAAACCCTGTGCTCTGACCGAGTTTTGGATGACGAAATGCCGTTGCATTATAGATTGGAAAATTAATTGCTCCTGTGGCTGGATCTTCTTGAGAACCTATTTGAGCCAGTCTACTTTCAATCCTAAGTTTGTCATCCATGATTAATGCCTCCTAATTTATATTGTAGCGCTGTTTTTAATAAACAATCGGGTCGATATCATAAGGCGTTTCTTGATATACATAGTAATTGAGCCAGTTAGAGAATAATAAATTGGCATGCGCGCGCCACACTGCTGGAGGTGTACGATCTGGATCATCTTTAGGGAAGTAATGTTTCGGCAAAGCCATCTCCATCCCTCTAGTCACATCACGGTCAAATTCCCATTTCAAGGATAGAGGATCATATTCGGAATGTCCGGTCACAAATATTTGTTTACCGTCGTTTGTAGCCACTAGATACATACCAGCTTCTTCGGATTCCGCCAGAATCTGCAGATCTGGATTATTCTCAATATCTTCACGGGAGACATCGGTATGACGAGAGTGTGGTACATGGAATACCTCGTCAAAGCCGCGCAGCAGTTTAATGTTATTTTGATTAATCGTATGAGGGAAGACGCCAAAGCATTTCTCAGGCAATGCCACTTTACGAACACCAAAATGATGATATAAGCCTGCCTGTGCCGCCCAACAAATATGCATGGTTGAAGTAACATTGTCCTTGCTCCATTCAAAAATCTCTTTCAGTTCTTCCCAATACGATACTTCCTCGAACTCCATTTGTTCTACAGGAGCACCTGTAACGATTAAACCATCCAAACGGCGGTGGCTGATCTCGTCAAAGGTTTTGTAAAAGCTCTTCAAATGTTCAGCAGAAGTATTCTTGGAAATATGGGAACGTGGATGCAGTAAAGTAACATCAACTTGTAGTGGCGAATTTCCAATTAAACGCAGCAATTGAGTCTCTGTCGTCTCTTTAGTCGGCATGAGGTTCAGAATAGCAATCCGTAGTGGACGGATATCCTGATGGAAAGCCTGACTTTCGTCCATCACAAAAATATTTTCTCCGGATAATACTTCTTTCGCNNAATTGGCATTGTCTTTCCACTCCTTAGCTGAATTTAGTTGTTTTGCCGCACTGCGGCTTGCTGAACAATAAAAAGACCTTCCTCGGAAATCGAGAAAGGTCATATCTACAGTCATATGCGCCTCTCTCATCTGCCAGAATGTTCCTGAAGACGATTAAACGTCTGCAGAAATTCCGCAAGAATTAGCACCGTGCGTTTACACGCCGGTTGCCGGGTTTCATAGGGCTAGTCCCTCCACCTGCTCTTGATAAGATTTAGCTGTATTCAATTAAATTACTTTAAAATTAACTTTAAATCATGAACCTCCTTTTCGTCAAGTCCATACAATGCTGAAGAAGCCTCAAAATCACAATAAATTTGCTTGAAAGAGGCATACTCCGTTGTTATACTAGACAAGTATTTCATACCTGAACGAAAAGAAGAGGTGAGAAGAAGAATGGAAGGCGACCCGAGCTCGCAAATATGTGTACAGAATGAGCAACCACACAGGATAATCATCAGCTTGCCGGCGGCGGGAGCAGTTCTTCTTCATGCCCTCGAAACGTCATTTGGCCCTATGTATTGATTGTAACGCCGGCCAAGCTGATTTTTTTCTCTGTGCTTAATTTAGCAGTCCCTGGTGAAGACCTGGGGATAGGAGGAGTGGAATCAGATGAAAATCCGGCTGGTAAATGCAGGGGTTTTTACACCTATTGATGAAATTGATGAAACACTAACACCCCCAACGGAAGGGTTCTATTGGATTGACGCCGATGTTGAAGATTTGGAGCTGCTTCAGCCCTTGTTCAACCTACATGATCTTGCTGTTGAGGATTGCCTTAGCGAAGAGGATCAGCGTCCGAAGATCGAANNTGTAAATAGCATCCGCTTTGATGATGAAGAAATTTTCCTGCGGGCGCTCAATGTATTCCTTGGAAGACATTACATTATCACTGTCACGAAACAAAAAATCAATGAACTACGAATCCTGAAGCCTATGCTCTGGGAGCAAGAAGTAAGTGAACCGGATATGTTCCTTTACTTACTTATTGACCTTGTCGTGGATAACTATTTCTCCGTCGGCGACCGGATTGAAGCTCGGATTGAGAAGCTGGAAGAAGATATCCTCATGCATACCAAGAAGTCACATCTCAGTGAAATTATCGGTCTGCGAAGTGAAATTTTATGGTTGAAAAAAATGCTGGGANNAAAGACCTCCGTCTGATTGATGATCAGCTGCAGAAATATTTTAGCGACATTTATGAACATGCGGTTAAAATATCTGAAACCTTTGAGACGTATCGCGATCTCATGGGCAACTTACGAGAGGCATACCAATCCAGTATCGCCAACCGAGCGAATGAAATTATGAGAGTGTTTACTGCGATCACAACCATATTCATGCCTCTGACCGTAATTACCGGAATCTACGGTATGAACTTTGATCATATGCCCGAGCTTCATACGAAATATGGCTATTATGGCGTTATAGGCGTTATGTTGACGTTAGGCTGTGGGATGCTGTATGTTTTCCGCAAGAAGGAATGGCTATGAAACGAATCGGACGAATAAGCAAGACGAAGGCCCTGTAACCGTAAGGTATAAGGAAGCCTTCGTCTTTTGGTATGCATAATTTAGAAACTGGTCGCCATGCCCACTTTATTCGTTTNNGGATCAATCGCAGACGCTCATAATAAATATCCAATCCTTCAGCAGCGGAAAAATCGTCACCATACACCTTATGTAGCACCGGTTTTAAGAAAAGATCCCCTAGCTCCACATAGGCATTCCAAATCGCTTCCTGCTCATTCTGCGGCATATTGCTAAGCTCTACATGGATCAGCTTTTCGACGGAATAACCTTCTCTTTCTAGTTCCTCTACCGCTTCAATCAGTTCACGCCGGTTCACACCACTATTCACCTTAAGTTGTTCCAAGCCCAATCCATTCTCGATCCCCTGTAGCAAAATCCTCCGCAAGCGCAGTCGTTCTAGCTGCTTCTTATATTTGACCTCTTTTTGTTTATAAAGCCAAGATACGAAAGACTCCTCTTCAATTACTTCATACACCCAACTTAGAGGAAAGGAATGTTCCCTTGCCACCGCAGTAGTTATAGCCAGCCAATCGGCCCCAAACTGCGCTACCTTGCCTTCTCCTACACCCGGAATTTGCATCAGTTCCTCTGGCGTATGCGGTAGAAATGTACTTAACAAGCGCAACAGACGATTGCTGGCGAGAATATAGGGCGCCTTCCGTTCACTCGAAGCCTTACCACGGCGCCAAGCACATAACTCTTCATAAATGGCTTCATTCCCATAATATTCACTGTAATATTGAAGCTTCAGCTGCTCCTGATTACGTCCAGTAAGACTATCCTCCTCGTGGAATATCCCGTCGATTAAGGGTCGATAGCCATCTCCCATCTTCACTGCCA
>DOJM01000378.1:2435-3383 GCA_003529225.1 Paenibacillus sp. | reverse complement strand
CACATCCACAGCGCAATAAGCAGATGGAAGGCATTCAGCATAACCAACAAATTTAAACCGGGTATACAGTCCCTCAAGCTTTACCTTGCGGACACAGCGATCATAGTAGCTTTTTTCACCAGCTGAACCTATGACAACAAATTTCGCACTAGGATGGACTGCGTACACAAGCACAGCCATTTTCACAAAATGTTCCAATCCTTTTTCCTTATTAATAAAGGAAGAAATATAACCGACCAGCTGCTCCTGCGGTTTAATCTTTAGCTCTCGTCGTCGTTCGCCCCGAAGCTTGCTCCAAGCCTCAATCATCATTTCTTTGTCATTCCAAGAAGGTGGAAGCTGGATCACTTTCTCTGCTCTTACTTCCTCTGGAAAGCAAGCTGCTGCCGTCTGTGAAATAGCCAGAATCTCATCACTATTCCGATGAATCAGCTCTACACTAATGGGTGTATATTCATTGTCTGTTATCGTCTCTGATATTTTCCATATCACCGGAATGCCCAGTGACTTGGCAGCCATTGCTGGCAAAGCATGCACACAGGTACTTGTAATAATAAACGCCGGGCGCAGAGAGGTCAGCCAGTCTGTTAATTCGTGATACTCCCTGCCTTCCTGGAATTTACGAGCATCTGCCTCGAGCCCTCCATAAGGAGTGTACATTCCGTATAAAAGAGGAATCGAGAGCAAATGTACACTTATTCCGAAGCTTCGAGCCTGAGCAGTCAGCTTGCCGTCCTGAGGTGCAACGAGAATACAATTAAAGTACGGAGAAAGCTCCTGAGCGAAAAACAACAACAGCTTCTCCGCTCCGGTAATACTGCGTGTATTGGATACATGTGAAAAGAGGACGATTGTAGCTTTATCAGCCATGGCGTTTCGGCGCTCCCTAACGAGGGCCTGGAGCAGCCATTCACCTCCCTAAAAGTTTTACGAAGCGTTGCTCAAGTG
>DOJM01000378.1:0-2409 GCA_003529225.1 Paenibacillus sp. | reverse complement strand
GAAACTCGCTTCGGAAGCATTATCTTAGCCCGAGCCTCGCCCTCTCAGCCCATACTCACCTTTCCTCCGCTCAGCTAATCCAAGCCGCTCCATCAGCTTCTTTTCATCAGGTTGCAGGCATATGCTGAGGTCCGGTTCTACAGTATATCGAGGAAGAACAGATGCCGGCACGACACCTGTCCCCTGCAAAGCGCACATTTCCATATCCAGTTCAGGCCCAAGTCTAGCCGTAGATTACTTGTAGCATCTGGTAAATACGTTTTGCGTAAGTGTGATCCTTGAGCGTCCGTTCAAAAGCGCGCAACGCGATCGCCCGGCGTTCCTCCTCATGGGTTAAGTAATAACGGATCTTATCCATCATTTCCTGAGGACTCGCAAAGGTCACAATTTCTTCATCCGGTTTGTAGAAAGATCCCATATCATCTCTGGCATCTACTAATTGCAACGTGCCCGTTGCTGCAATTTCAAAGGTACGTGGATTCGGAGAAACGGCTGGAATCGAGAGGGTATTGTTGTTAACTACTTCATCAATGTGCGAGCGGTGGAGGTTAATGACGATTTTGGAGCCGCTGTAAGCTACCGCCGTCTCTTGTGGGGACATCCATTTGCCAATTTCAATACGGTCACNNTGCAGACGATCCCACCAGATTCCGTTAATCACCGTGTTATAGTTCATCAGGTCAGGGAGAATCTCACGGAAGAAGTTGACCCGGTTCCAATAGGCGGAGCCAATAAAGCTAACTTCCCGATTGACTGACGAACGTGTTGTAGTAGGACGGTAATGCTCCAGGTGAGCAGCAAAAGGGAGATAATGGACCTCAGGGCAACCAAGTCCCCGATAGAAATCAATACAATTACGTTCAAGTGTGAATACAAAATCGTAGTGAGCCACAATCTTGACCGTAAAGTCAGTGTAATATGGATCATCAGTAAGCCAAATAGCTGTCCGAATGCCACTAGTGCGTATAGCATCGATCTGCTCAAGAGGTAAATCCATACCGTCTAGCACCAATACCAGATCCGGTCTTTGCGCTGCAGTCAGTTCTACTAGATTTTGACGCACATCCGTAATCGTGACTTGAGCTGTTAATTTTTGCAGTGCGCAAAGAACCGCATCATCTAAAGGAGAGTAAGGGTAGCCTTTGCCAGAAGCGACATACATGACATGAATATCCCGTACAGGAAATACTTCTTCAGACCGACCATTCAGGATCGCAAGGCGCCCCCGTAAATAGCCCTCGTCATAACCACCCTTAAAACCACTCAGACGACCACGCAGCTTTTCTTCCTCTGGAGGTGTCAGAGGTAATGGTGGTGTAGGCATAATAAATTCATTATTGTTCATAATCCTCGCTCCTTTATCCCGTTATAGATTTCATACACGTGAAGCAATCACATTCAGTAAATGAGGCAAACGTGCTGTGAATGTATGGTTGCGCATGGTAGTCCGTAATCCCCGTAAAGCATAGATTCGACGCTCTTTTTCATGCTTCAGATAGTACTCAATCTTCTGCTGCAATTCCTTAGCGGAGCCAAAAGTATCCAGATCATAACCAGGCCGATAATAATTCCCCAGATCCTCACGAACATCCGTAAGCTGCATAGTACCGCAGGCACTGATCTCATAGGTGCGCGGATTAATAGAACGAGAAGGAAGGCGGTAGCTATTCCGGTTATCCTGACCCTCTTCCCACGGGCGGTGAATATTAATGACTATTTTTGCACCACTGTAGTAGTTCGCCGTCTCCTCAGGCGGGATAAAACCATTGCTGATAAAAGGTGCAAGTTGATCATAGGTTGCAAGGCGTTCCCAGAACCCCCCAGCGATAAGCACTTTCTTTCCCTTAAGATAAGGTGCCAGTTCGTCGAACAGCTCTGTCCGATTACGAAATGCATTACCAATAAATATAATGTCATACTGATATTGCGGGCCGGTGNNATGACACCCCAAGGGATTGATAGAACTCCACACAACCCAGCTCATGTGTAAATACGTGATCATAATGCCTGCAAATGACTGAAGTATCCTCTGTAAAATAAGGATCATCTACAAACCAAATGGCGGTTGGGATACCTAGCTTTCTTATCTCCGAAATCTGTTCTAAATGATTTTCCGGGAATACATGAAGCCCATTCATCACTAGCACTGCCCCAGGCATTTCCCGTGCCGCGGTTTCCAGCATCGTTTCAGGAGTGCTTATTACAAGCTCACTTACAAGCTGCTGCAGCGCCTCTGTTACGCCAGTGTCGATTGCCTGAAATCCTTGAGGAACATACATTAACTTAAATGGTCGGCAGGCTTCGACCCCTGGAGTATTCAGACGCTGCACAGCCTCACACATGCCAAGACGATATCCTTCGTGATAACCGTCGCGATATTCTCGCGGACGCTTGTGTTTTTTTCTCTGT
>DOJM01000380.1:16294-16548 GCA_003529225.1 Paenibacillus sp. | reverse complement strand
CCGGCAATCGAGAAAGATTTGGCTACACTCCCCTATGTTATTGACGCTGTCCGAACACATGTTAAGCATCCCATAGGTCGTATATTAATTGTTGCTCCCAAAAAGACACGTATACTGGATTTCTGCCGAAAAAAGGGCTGTACCTTTGTCGATGAGAATACAGTCCTCCCGATTACAAAAAAAGATATCCATTACCGTTCGCGGAAATGGGAAAGATCCGGTTGGTTGTTCCAGCAATTGTTGAAGCTGAATGG
>DOJM01000380.1:15195-16277 GCA_003529225.1 Paenibacillus sp. | reverse complement strand
CGATTTTTTACAGCCGTAATTGGAGTCAGCCTCAGTACTTTGTAACCTATAAGAAGCTGATGGGTAGGAAGGCGGCGTCCGCTTCTTCTTTTGTGACGCATTATATGCTGTTTGAACGCAGCCAATTGACTCAGATGAAAAGAGAGATTGAAGCAAAGCATCAGAAGCCTTGGCATTTGGCGATTATACACAGTATGAACCGCACTAAACAATTTGCTTTCTCTGAATTCGAAACTTATGGGAATTACCTGTATTCGAAGGATCGTGGAGGCATGAAGATCCAAAAGGCACGTAATAAAGGCCTCCATATGAATGCAGGTCAGCTGTCCAAGCAGAAGCTGAATGAGCTGGCGGAAAAGTATAGATCGTTGTCTTTTCATAAACGGAAGGGGTATGTGAGAACACCGAATAGTAAGTCCAGCGCAGGGGGGCGATAGCGTTGCAGATCGTACTCCTTTCAGGGGGATCGGGGAAGAGGCTGTGGCCGCTGTCGAATGAGATCAGGTCAAAGGCATTTTTAAGACTTCTCCCAACAGAAGATGGCGGCATGGAGTCGATGATCGAGCGAGTATGCAGAGGGCTGGATGAGGCAGGATTGTTAGATTCAAGCTGCATTGTAACCCATTGTAGTCAGGTGGAAATCACCCGCAAATCTGTTGGCAATCAGATTGCCTTACTGGCGGAACCACAGAAGCGGGGAACTTTTACTGCAGTTGCACTGGCGGCGAGCTATTTGCATTCCGTGAAGAAAATAGACTTAGAAGAGATTGTTGTGGTCATTCCGGTGGATTCTTATGTGGAGGCTTCTTTTTTCAGTCAGCTTCGACAGTTTCCCAGTGTGCTGTCCAAATCACAAGCAGATATTGCCCTGATCGGTGTTACGCCTGAATTCCCATCCACGCAGTTCGGGTATATATTGCCGAGTGGAGGTTCAGAGGGGACGTCTTTTCTAAATGTGAAGCAATTTGCAGAGAAACCAAACGAACTGGCGGCGGCCGAGTTCATTTCCCGTGGAGGACTATGGAACTGTGGGGTGTTCTCCTGCTCATTAGGATACTTGCTCTCAAGTATGGTGGCACGGA
>DOJM01000380.1:11871-15174 GCA_003529225.1 Paenibacillus sp. | reverse complement strand
TCCCGTACATGTCATCGGTGCCCCAGGTTTGATTGTGGCGGCAGGTGCGGATGGTATTTTGGTTGCTGGGATCGAGCAGGCGAAACGGATTAAGCAGAAGCTGGAGGGTCATGCTGCGAAGCCGATGATTGAAGAAAAGCGGTGGGGGAGCTCCCGCATTCTGGATTTCTCACGAACAGCAGCAGGAGTTGAGGTTACGACTTCCAAAATCACGATGTTGGCAGGGAAGCACACCAGCTATCATTTTCACAGGCATACCAAAGAAATATGGTCTTTTCTTTCGGGGAATGGAGAGTACCGTATGAACGGCGTTCTTCATGTAGTTGTAGCCGGAGATACGGTCATAGTACCTGCCGGTGCGAGACATGGTTTGCGGGCGATTACACCGCTCGAATTGATCATTATTGAACTGGTGACGTCTCCTGATGTGGGGGATTATGTGCGTGTTTCTGCCGAATGGGTGGGGGAGGAAAGCGCTCCTGATCATTTGTAATCAATGATTTGAAGAAATTCAACCGGGTTTAATCCATCGTACATGTCCCGGTTGAATTTTTGAGTTCAGCTTGCCAACAGCACTGTATTTAAAAGGATTATAGATCTGAGCCACCTTCGTATCTTTTGGATGGGAATCGGAATGTGACCTCCGTTCCCAGTCCTAAAATACTGGTAATGGACAAGCCGTATTCAGGTCCGTACATTAGCATAGCCCGGTCATTTACATTTTTGAGCCCATAGCCTATAGACTGGGATTTAAGCAGAAGATTTAGTCGTTCTTGTGGGATGCCAACGCCATTATCCTTTACTTTGAAGATGATACACTCCTCCACCATTTCTCCGGATAGAATAATTTTGCTTCCTTCTTCTTCTCTATTCTCAATACCATGAATAATAGCATTCTCAATTAGAGGCTGAAGCATCAGGTTAGGCATGTAATAAGAGAGAATAGCCTCGTCGATCTGATATTCTACCTCAAAGTTGTTGCTATGCATGTTAAGCTGAATCTGTATATAAGATTGTACATTCAATAGTTCATCCGAAACCGAAATTATATTATTCCCTTTATTCAGCGTAGTCCGATAGAACGTGGATAGAAGCTGCGCCATTTCACTTATATCTGTTGCATGGATTCGAATGGCTCTCCAATTGATGAGCGAAAGAGCATTATATAGAAAATGAGGATTAATCTGAGCCTGTAGGGCTTTCATTTCATATTCTTTTCGTGAAATTTCCTCAATGTAGACCTTATCGATTAACACTTTAGTTTTGTCAACCATATTGCCAAAGCCTCTGATTAAATCCCCAATTTCATCTTTGGATGTGCTGGTGACGGTAACTTCCAGGGCCCCCTCTTCTACGGTGCGCATATTATTGCGCAGACGTTTAATTTGCGAATTGAACTTTCGAGAGAATAGATTGGCAGTTATAGCAACGGCAGCAATACAGGCAACAATAACAAGCCCAACTGTCGAAAGGATTTTCCAAGCAGAATTCGTAATCATCTTCGTAGGTTTGCATAACATCACTATCCATCCTGATATAGGAACTTCAGATTGCAATACAGTGTACTTTGTATTTTTCCATTGCAGCGTATCCAAGTTGTCTGTGCTATTGGAGGGAATATATCCTTCTATACCAGGCGAGGCATAGATTAACTTTCCATGAGCATCTTTGACGAGAATCTCTGAACCTTGAGAGAGTAAAGAATCAAAAGGTGTGAATAACGAATCGTAATTCACACGTGCATACAGCACATTTTCTTTTGGATGCTTCTGTTTCGTATTAATAATGCGTCGAACAGCAAAAATCTCCTTGTTATCCGTAAACCACAGGACATCGACTGACTTCATCAAAGCCGGGTACCAATGTTTCTGTTTAATATCATTTAGGGCTCTGACGGTATTGCCATGTGCCAAAAGATTGGTTCCTGTATACAGCGTTATTTGTTCTACACCTGTATTTAGATACCGTGCNNGTATTGAAATTTTGGTCAATCACATGGGTTAACTGATCATACATTTCATACATACTTGTATAGGTATGATTGGCTGAATTAATAATTTCCTGATTAAAGCTCAAGAAATTCATGAGTTTATTGTAGACATCCAGATGACTATTTAAAGCTAAAGCCCCTTGATTTAAGGCTGCTTTCAAATCAGATTTGGATTGCTTGATGAGAGATAATTTGGCTTCTTGATAGCAGAAGCTGCCCAATACAATCACAGGAATCATACTGATTAACATAAATGAAAGCATGATCTTGGTTTGAAACTTCATGTCGCGAATATTTTGCTTAAGTGTCCGCCAAAGTTGCATAATGCTCCTCCCGATGTACAGAGGACTTGTGATTATACTGTCTATATTTTTCTGGTGTGTACCCATAGAAATCCCTGAAATTTTGGCAGAAGTATGAGATATTGCGATAGCCCACTGCGGTGCAAATATTTGATATTTTTTGATGCGTATTTGTTAACAACTCTTTTGCGTTTTGCATGCGGACATTCTTAATATATTTATTTAACCCACAGCCTGTCTGCTTCTTGAATATGGAGCTAAGATAATGTGGAGACAAAAACACTTTAGCAGCAAGCATTTCCAAACTTAGATCATCGGCATAATATTGTTCAATATATTGTTTGACGGCATCGACATCACGGTTCTGAGTAGGCTCATGGTTGGTAGAGTTCTGATCAATCCGAGCGATACCTTCAAATATGATATCTTTGATATCCCGCAAATCTTCAGATCCATAGATGGTCTCGACGGCAGTCTGCAGCTCCATTTCTGATATAGGTGCAGCTTGTGTCATGATTTCTTGATAGATGGTGGAGAACATATACTTTACATACAAATGTGAGTACTGTACTTGATGTACGTATTTTTGATATAAAATTTCAGTATTTGCCCGTAAGCTGAAAATATCTTGATCCTTCAGATTATTTCGAATCTGATCTAGTAGATGGCTATCTGTAAGGTCCGGATACAAGGCCTCAGAGAAATGTAAGTCATTTTGTGTATTAAATACAAAAGTATCTGGGAGAAAAAAACGATATTCCATCAATTCTTCTAATGAAGTCAAAAGTGAACCTAAATCTAGTATTGAGGTTACGTCCTCTTTCATAGCGAGATAACAATTCACTTTATATTTATCAAGGATACAATGATGCAGGTGCATCGCTGAATGATTATCAAACTGGGAAGAAGGGAACTCTTGCTCGGGAAACAGTAGTAGACTTTGACATCCGTTTAGATTTAAGTAATCAGCAGATGTGTCTAATAAACCAAGTACAAACTCTTCGAACTCCG
>DOJM01000380.1:6667-11742 GCA_003529225.1 Paenibacillus sp. | reverse complement strand
GCTTCTTCTTTTTGTTGCTGGTTCTTTAATTCCTGAATCACTTTTTCTAAAGTAGTTTGGAATGCTTCAATGTTAACCGGTTTCAAAAGATACTCGGATACGCCCAGGGAGAGGGCTGTTTTGGCATACTCAAATTCAGCGAATCCACTGAATAAGATCACCTTTAATTTGGGGTGCAACTTTAATGCTTCCTTTGTTAGCTGTAATCCATCCATTATAGGCATCCGCACATCGGTAAATAGAATATCGACAGAGTGTGCGCTTACATATTCAAGTGCTTTACGACCGTTTTCTGCGACATGCAATTGGAGGGGGAAGCCAAGCTCCTTAATGAGGAAAGCAATCCCCTCTCGCTCCTCCTTATGATCATCTACCACCAATATGGATAACATTATTTACCACCTTTCGACATGTAGTGACATTGATATTGTAGTATAACATCTTCGACCGTAGCAATTATTCCTCGATATTATCGTTAATGAGGAGTATTTATTTGTGTAAAACATAATTTTTTTGCGTTTACGATGGATAGCAAGAATCTATAAACTTAAGGAAGTAACAATATAAATTTTTTTGAAGCTGGCCGGCGCTTTGAAATCGTTTTCTAATACGAGTTTTTTATAGAAAAAGGGAGGCTCTTATAATGAAACATAAATTGAGAAAATCAAGCTCCATAATATTAGCATCACTATTAGCTGTTGCTATGGTAGGTTGTTCGAGTTCTAATAATTCTTCAGCATCTACCCCAAAGACAGATGCGAGTGATCCTGCATGGAAAGAAGCACAGACGACTCCATTTGGCGCCTATCCTGAAACAGTTACTTATTCTGTTGGACAAGTGGCAACGAGCTATTCAGCACTTGCAGGAACGCCTTATGAGAAAGATAATGCCACAAACAATGTGTGGACAAGATATTTCAAGGATAAGCTGAACATTCAAAATACGACCTCGTTTGAATCCAATGATGGTACAGACTACAGTCAGAAAGTTTCGATGGCGATTGTAAGCGGTGAAATCCCTGATCTAATGGTGGTTCCTGACTACGCGACATTGCAACAGCTTTATGAGAACGATCTGATTGCAGATCTGACAGAGGTTTATGAAAATACTGCCAGCGATCGAATTAAGGAAATTTACGATTCCTACGGTGGTCGTGTTCTGGATAGCGCAAAGTTCGATGGCAAGCTGATGGCCATACCAACTACTGAAATCTCACATGGTCCTGGTATCCTCTGGCTTCGCAAAGACTGGATGGACAAATTGGGACTTGCTGAGCCGAAATCAATGGCTGATGTGGAGAACATTATTACTCAATTTGTAGAAAAAGATCCTGGTGGTAACGGAGCGGGTAAAACGCTAGGTCTTGTTGTTGATAATGAAAATGTTGCCGGTGTTTCTGGTGGACAATTCTCATTTAATAATATCTTTTCGTTATATGGTGCGTATCCAAAACAGTGGATTGATGATGGAAGTGGAAAGGCTGTATACGGATCTGTTCAACCAGAGATGAAGCCTGCACTGACCAAGCTATCTGAAATGTACAAGAATAACTTGATTGATCGTCAGTTTGCCGTACGTACTGGTGATGACCGTAAGGCGCTACTTACAAGCGGAAAAAGTGGTTCGTTCATGGATAACTGGTGGGGAAGCTGGACTGTGGCTGACACGCTTAAGCTGAATCCAAAAGCGGAATGGATATCTTATATTGCCCCACAATCAGAGGATGGCTCGCTTACAATGTTCACTGGAAATCCTTCCAGCAGTTATTTGGTTGTTCGCAAAGGCTTTGAACATCCTGAACTTGCAGCCAAGCTTGTGANNGAGTGTTCAATATGACTACCAGCGTTATCAAGAAAAAGATGCGAAAGCTTTGAAACAATTTGAAGATTATAAGAGCATGAATGTTGGTGGATCTCCGCTCGCCATTAATATCGATTATTATGACGCTTTCTATCGTAACGTTGACATCATGAAAGAAGCATTAGAAACAGTCGATACAAGTAAATTACCTAGCAATGAGGATTTAACGGCTTATAACTCCTATAAGAAATTTCTTGATAGTAAGAAGAATGGAGAAACACCAGACTCCAATGCATGGGCTGGATATACTTCTAGTATTACGACAGCTAGTTTGGTGAAAGCCTCGAATATTAAAGAAGTAAACCCATTATTCTTTGGAAGTACAGCATCCATGACTTTGAAATGGCCAACACTTACTAAAATGGAACTTGAAATGTACTTGAAGATCATTACAGGTGAGCAGACACCTGATGCATTTGATAAGTTTGTAGAGAGCTGGAATAAAACTGGCGGCGAAGTCATTACTAAGGAAGTTAACGAAGCGATAGCAACCAAATGATGTTGAAAGAGATGATCCGTAAATGAAAAATAAAAAAGATCAGACAGCATTCCATCTCATGATGGCGCCAGGCATGATTTTCCTAATTATCTTTTCGTTTATTCCAATGTTTGGTATTATAATGGCTTTTCAAAACTATGTTCCGGCTAAAGGAATGAGTGGTTCATCCTGGGTAGGTCTTGATAATTTCAAATTTATGCTCCAAATTCCGGACAGCAAACAGATTTTCAGTAATACGATCGTTATCGCATTATGGAAAATTATTGTGGGTACTTTTACATCCATCGTGTTTGCCCTGTTATTAAATGAAATTCGTGTAAAGTTTGCTAAGCGATTCATACAGACGGTTGTTTATCTGCCGAACTTCTTGTCATGGGCGATCTTGGCTACTGTAGTCATGAACATCTTCTCTTATGAAGGTCCCGTTAATGCCATGTTAAGTTGGTTTGGGATTGACCCGGTCTTGTTTATGGCCAGCAATACCTGGTTTAGACCGATGCTAGTATTCACAGATGTTTGGAAAGGTTTTGGGTACGGTTCAATCATCTACTTGGCTTCCCTGACATCCATTGATCCCGGACTTTATGAGGCGGGTTCCATTGATGGAGCCAACCGGTTTAAGAAACTGTGGCACATCACGTTGCCAGGCTTGATGCCTACCATTTTGCTGGTTACAACCTTGAACTTGCCGAATGTATTGAATGCTGGTTTTGATCAGATCTTCAATCTGTATAATCCTTTGGTGTATGAATCTTCGGATATTATTGATACCTACGTTTATCGGGTGGGACTGGTAGAAAGACAATACAGCTTAGGTACAGCAGTTGGCCTATTACGGTCAGTCGTTGGTATCGTACTGATTCTTTCTGCTAATAAACTGGCCCAAAAACTTACGGATTATCGCATTTTCTAAAGAAAGGGGGGTTCTCCCATTTACACATCTAACATCAAGGGTCGTATTGCAGATGTTATTATCTGGGTATTTGTTCTAGCGTTCGCCTTGTCCTGTCTCATACCGTTAGTCAATTTAGTAGCCATCTCTTTCAGTGATAATGCGGCGGCTTCCGCAAATCTAGTAAGTATATTCCCGGTTAATCCGACGTTTAGCTCCTATGAAAAATTATTGTCTGACAGCCAGTTTTGGCGTTCATTCATGATCTCTGTAGAACGGGTAGTGTTGGGTCTGCTTGTGAATATGGTACTGATGATTCTTACAGCCTATCCATTGTCTAAAAGTTCACGAGTATTCACAGGTCAGAAGATTTATATGAATCTCGTTATCTTCGCGATGTTATTCTCAGGCGGATTGATTCCAACCTTTATGGTAGTCAAAGAGCTTAATCTTTTAGACTCCATCTGGTCATTGATCTTGCCGGGTGCAGTACCGATAGGGAATGTTATATTGCTGATGAATGCATTCCGGGCTGTACCGAAATCGCTAGAGGAAGCTGCAAATATAGATGGAGCTTCACAGTGGAGAATATTAGGGACAATCTATCTTCCGATAGTATAGCCTACGCTTGCCACCGTTACACTCTTTACCATTGTAGGCCATTGGAATGATTACTTTGGAGCCTTGGTGTATATTAATAAAACGGCGAATTATCCATTGCAAACCTATATTCAACAGCTTAGCGTTGAGGTTCAGAATATTACAGATCCTGAAAAATTAATGGAATTAGCAAAAGTTTCGAATAAGACTTTGAACGCTGCTAAAATCGTAGTTTCTACGCTGCCATTGTTGTTGATCTATCCGTTTATGCAAAAGTATTTCGTATCAGGGATTGTCGTTGGTTCGGTTAAAGAATAAATATTAGTAGACAGCCGCTATGAAGCTTCATAGCGGCCTACTATTTTCAAGTAGGAGGCTTACAATGAATAGTAATCAAGTTCATACATCAATTCTGGATGACATGAAGACATTTGTCTCTCAAGAAACCAATCGGGGTATTTCATTTACGAATAAAGAGGCAGCATTTTATTTTACGCAATCGCATCATACGAATCATGTGGAACATGCATTTTTTGAGGGATTAAATATCGCTAAGAATAGGATTTTCGGTGGATACCCCTTATTCGTTGATGGGCAGAAGCTAGACAATCGGCAATCTGAAGTCTGGGCTTATCCTTATAAAATGGTGCGTAAGCACGCCGATCTGACAGAAGAGCTGTGGTTGTTGGATTATCATAATCTATTAGAAATTAGTCTCACTAATGCGAAGGAAGCCATAGGTATCACTTTAAGGGGAGAGAATGTTAGCTATATAAACCAACAAGATCATATCGCATTCTTTAGTCCTATCGAGGGAGATTGGGTGATTGCAGTTAGTGCTATCAACCTTTCGCCTTTACACATGGATAACGAAATTCTAATTGCCGATGCAAACGCTGGAGGATATTATATCGCTGCAGGTAAGACAACCGAAGAAGCGGCAGGCTTAATCCTTAAAGCTAAGCAAGATATAGGTACTTTGAAAGATGAACGTGTTAAGCGGATGGAAGATTTCTTAAACCACAATGCTCATCTAACCACCAGTGATGATACGCTTACTTTAGCAATGAATTGGTTGAACATCACAATGGATCAGTTAGTTACCAGACAGCAGGGTGATGGTATCTATGCAGGACTGCCATGGTTTAACGAATATTGGGGACGAGATCAATTCATAGCTCTTCCGGGCGCCGTGCTAGTTACAGGACAATTCGAAACGGCTA
>DOJM01000380.1:2879-6646 GCA_003529225.1 Paenibacillus sp. | reverse complement strand
CAGAATTCCAAATATCTTATCTCCTGGAAAGGTGGATTACCATACAACGGACGGTACCCCGCGATTTATTATCCAGTTACAGGATTACGTTAAGTATTCAGGCGATACCGCGATCATTAGAGAGCTTTATCACAATGTACAATATAGTATTGAAGGTTCCATAAAATATTGGGTAGATGATAAAGGGTACTTGAAGCATGCAGATAATGAGACTTGGATGGATGCCCGGGATGGCAATTTGGAGTCTTATTCTCCTCGGGATACCCGTGCGAATGACATTCAGGCACTCTGGTATAACCAATTGCTTGCGGGTGTTTACTTTGCTGAATATATGGATGACAAGGTGAATGCTGATAAATGGAAGGGCATTGCCGAAACCTTAAAGCACCATTTTGAGTTGGATTTCTGTGATCAAGCTCATCCTTATTTAGCAGACAGACTGGACGCAGAAGACAAGCCCGAATTTTCCCTGCGCCCAAACCAGTTATCTGCTTTTGAAATGTTTGACGATAACGATTTTAAGGCTAGAGCGATTCGTACCGCGTGGGAAGAGTTGGTCTATCCATGGGGCGTTGCTTCGCTAGATAGACATCATCCATTGTTCCGCCCNNAGACGAGGCTTACCATAACGGTGCGGTTTGGATATGGCTGAATGGTATTGCAATGCAGCGTATGATTGAAGCAGGGCAGGAAGAAACCGCCTATCAGCTATTCAAGAATATGAACTGGCAGGCCTTGAATTTAGGTGTTGTTGGTGGACTTAGTGAGAATATGGATGCTTATCCTGCGGAAGGGGAGAGCTGGGCGAAGTTGACGGGTGCATATCTGCAGGCTTGGTCCAATGCTGAGCAGCTGCGTGTGTGGTACCAATATTTCTTAGGTATTCGTCCAGATCTGATTAACAATACACTGACCATTGCTCCAAGAATTCCGCAAGAGCTTGAATCCTTGGCTTATGAAGTGAATATAGGGAATGGACGGATTGAAGCCGCCTATAACCGTGGAGTTGAAATCACATACTCCTATACATTCAAGAATGTAGGACTGGAAGTTATGATTGACCTGTCTCCTTTTCAAACGGTATCACTTGAAGTTAAGCCCAATATGAAGTTAGTTGTAAAACAAGATGGTCATACACTGGCAGTTACCTTATATGATGAGAATCGTGAGATACTCAAGAAGATTCAGTCCGAACGATGTGAATCACGTGTAATGCGCAGTGAGCGGAATAACGAGTTGTTGAAGGATGTTGAGTTTGCCAAGCCTTTGAGCTTGGACAATCATCCTTGTATGAAGATGTAGTAAAAATAACCTCTGACCCATCCACAGGATGCTGTCAGAGGTTATTTTTTAAGTCAAGTATGTTGGCTCAGAATTTAGCCATAAGATGCTCAAGTCCTGCCGCCACTCCAACTTCCCCATTACTGACGGTAACAAATTCAGCCATTTCCTTCAGAATCGGTGCTGCGTTAGCCATGGCAATCCGGTAGCCGGCCACCTCGAACATGGGTTGATCATTGTAGCTGTCACCCATTACGGCTACATCTGTTAGCGGGATGCCATAGTGGGCGGCGAGCATAGCTACACCGGAGCCTTTGTTGGCGTCCTCGTGGTTAATTTCGATATTATTAACATGGGAGGCTGTAATAATGAGGCCAGGGATCGCGCCGAAGCGGGTGGAGGCTTCTTTGAGCAGTTCCCGGTTTAGAGAAAAGGCTAATGTTTTATAAATGACGTTTTCTTCTTTACTCCAGATCTCTTCCATACTTTCGACNNCAGATAGTTTCTCTAATCTTACCCGTTTATTGAGTTCTACATATACGTTGTCCTCTGTGTATACCTCGTAATACAAATCCGGAATTTCGTTCATCCAGCGTAATGCCGGAATGATATCTTCCTTATTCAGCGGTTTACTTGCTGCGAGCGTGCGGTCAGACAATGTAACCACTGCGCCATTCAGACTGACTACAGGGCATTCCAGATCTGCCAGCCGCAGCTGTCGTTCCGCATCCATAAAAGAGCGTCCCGTAGCAATAATTACGATATGACCTAAATTCTGAGCCTTTATAATCGCCTCACGGTTCTTTGGGCTAATTTGTCCATCTTCATTCAGCAATGTTCCATCCATATCTAACGCAATCAGCATATTGTATGATCTCCTTATCCAGTCATAGTTGTCCCCTTAGCGGGCCAGTGAGAACGTTACTTGTATCTTATCATTAATATTCTGAAAACCAAAAACACCTTTTCAATTCCTATTCTAATCGTNNCGTGGTACAATAGTTGTTAAACTAATCGACTAGCCGAGTCTATCGTCAGTTCATGTTCGTGGGACGTGATCCGTCGGTATCTTTCCTGCGTAAGGACATCGGCAGCTGTGTATGTAAGGGGGACTAATCGTGAGATCCAAAAACTTGGCCACCATGTCACTAGCTTTTATGGCATGTGGGTTTCTGATTACACTATTTCTACCTGAAAATCTCGCCGTGATTCTACTAAGAGGCGGCTTTGAGGCCGGGCTGGTTGGGGGGATTGCCGACTGGTTCGCGGTAACCGCGTTATTCCGCCATCCGCTGGGGCTGCGTATTCCACATACCTCACTGCTGCTCAAGAATCGGGATAAGATTATCCAGTCGTTAATTACTGCTATGGAGACTGAGCTGCTGAACAAAGAGAGTATTGAGAACAAGCTGCGCAAGTTTGGCACNNGGTTCCAAGCTGCTGACAAAGTTCTTTAGCAAGAAGAAGGCGAGAGCCCAGATCCTGGAGCAGCTTAGCGAATTCGTGTCACGTCTTCCCGTAGAGAAAGCTGTGTCTTTTCTTCAAAAGGCAGCTTCCGACTATATTCGTGAAGCGGAACTTGGGGTTGCAGCTGATAAGATTGTCACTAAATTAATGAACGATGGAAAAGATGTAGCGGCTCTGGATTATGCACTGGAAGGGGTATCTAACTGGAGCGGTCGTCCTGAAACGAAAGCTATGCTGGGTAAGATCGCCAGTGAGAAGCTGGCTGAAGTGAAGCTCGGTGGACTTAAGGGGATGGCTTTTCAGGCTTTCGTTGGGTTTATGGATGCGGATATGCTTGGTGAAATGCTGCAAGGCATGTTACAGTCCGGTATTCGCGATTTTCGTGAAGAGGATAGCCCTTATCGTGAAGAGATCATCCGGGAAATTCGGGTGGCGCTGTTCCAGATTGTTAATGATGAGGCTAGAATGGCTTCTGTAAAAGAATGGGCACTCAATGAGCTTGAAGGAGAAGCAGCAACCGCTTTTCTGCATACTCAATTGGAGAACGTACGCAGCAAGGCACTCTCCTTATTGGAAGAGGACCAGGCAGCTGGCGGACGCAAGCTGTTTGCGCTATACGCCCTGCTTGTGCGCCGTATTAGCAAGGAACAAGAGTGGATTGGCAGCTGGGAGGAGCGGATTCGCGCTTCATTAATTACATTTGTANNTAGCATGGACGATGCCAGTCTAGTGAATATGCTGGAGGATAAAGTTGGTAAAGATCTTCAATGGATTCGTGTGAACGGTGCCTTATGTGGTTTTGTTGTCGGGCTTGTACTTACGGTTGTTCAATTTATTTAAATCAAAGAAGTCCGTCTCCAGTGATTGGAGGCGGACTTCTTTTTTATGCTTGTAGGGATCTATTGTTGTACTAAGGCAGATTGGTAAAGCCGCTCCAAATCAGTTGCTGTACGTTGCCAATTGAAGACCTCAAGCGCATCCGCTCTTCCTTGTTTCCCAATGGCTGCTGCTAACTCCGG
>DOJM01000380.1:2454-2773 GCA_003529225.1 Paenibacillus sp. | reverse complement strand
CCAGATATCCGTTATGGCCGGAGTCGATAATCTCACGGATACCACCATTGTTAGAAGCGATGACGGGCAGTCCCGAGGCCATGGCCTCTACATTGACAAGTCCAAAGGATTCATGATTCTGAGAAGGACATACAAAGCAGTCGGCTGCTTGATAAAGGGTATGAATATCTTCATGAGCTACATTCCCAAGGAAGGTGACGGATACGCCTAGTTGCCGTGCAAGCAGCTTCAGCTGTCGCAAATACGAGGAGCTTCCTTTGCCTGCAATTACAAGATGAGCAGGAAGGTGTTTATTTAAATGGTGCATAGCACGTATTAA
>DOJM01000380.1:0-2443 GCA_003529225.1 Paenibacillus sp. | reverse complement strand
ACTCGACCGACGAACAAGACGGTAAAAGCCTTCGGGAGTCGGTAATGTCCGCGAAGATAGTATTTTTCCTCTGTCGATACAGGAGTGAACCGATCAAGATCTGCACCGAGCAGGACAATACGGATTGCTTTGTTCAATTGTGGGAAGCGCCGGGTTAGCCTTCGCTCTAAAGAGTGGCTGTTCGCAATGATCAGGTCTGCTTTAGCCAAGGCGTGAGCAACTTTATCTGTGCCCGGTGTGAATGTAAGAGAGTGCAGAAATAGAAATACCGGAAGATGAGGGAGCCGCTTCTTTACAGCAGACATAAGATGGGGTCGATTATCGATCTGAATCATATCAAATGACTCATTCTGAATGTAGTCTAATACCGAAGTACGATAATGGACGGGAGTATTTGCTGGCAACCGAATGATTCTGACCTGCTCCAATATTGAGGCATCGGGCAGTCCCGGTGCTCTTCGGCTCACAATGGTAACCCTATGTTTCTCAGCCAGCCTTCTGGCAATGGCCCAAATGCAGATTTCTACTGAACCGTCTCCCGGAACCGGGAGCCGTTCCGGCGCAATAATACAAATATGCATGGTTCATGCCTCCTCTGATCCGCTAATGGTTATCCTCTTCCCACCATATGCAGCTTAAGGATCTGGAGATACATCTGAAAGCGGAGAGGGCGTTCAACCCATGCCNNAAAATACTAAGGCTAGGCAAGGCTGTGATTATTATTTGAGTGACAGGGGAGAGGGCAATTGGGAACGAAGTTAAAGTCGGCATTGACCAGTAAATGGATTAAAACCAAGGTGCTCATGCAAAGTTCCGAGATTTCACCGCTCATTCCAGAAACGGTGAAGTTTAGTAAAGCAAACTTAAAGACGATGCTCTTGAAATATGGGATGATTTACGTTAAACCGGAACATGGCACCTATGGTAATGGTGTAATGAAGGTTGAACAGAGTAAGGATTCTCATGGAACAGAATACAAATACCAAAGTGGAACAAAGATTAAGACTTTTGGAGCCTATGACACCTTTTATTCATCCCTTAAGAAAGCGACACGCGGACGTAGTTACTTGATTCAGAGAGGGATCGTTTTGCTAAAGCATGGAAAGCATCGCTTTGATATCCGTGTGATGGTCCAGCTCAGTCCGCGTGGCAAATGGGAAACGACCGGATTGATCGGCCGAGTAGCTGAGAAAGGCAAGATTGTTACCAATTATCATAACGGTGGTACGCTAATGTCTATGGAGAAGCTGCTGTCACCTTATTTGAACGATGCTCAGCAAGCCCAGATGCTTAAGATATTGAGAAAGCTAGGTGAGGATACCGGACGTTTCTATCATAAGAAATATCCTGGCTTTAAACAGATCGGTGTAGACGTAGGTTTAGATAACCACATGACACCTTGGATTATTGAAGTGAATACTAGTCCGGATCCGTATATTTTCAAACATCTTCCTAATAAAAGCATGTACCGCAAAGTGATGGCTTACCGCAGAGCAAGTAAGAAGAAGTCCGCTAGCTGATTTGTTTCTTCGTATTTGCTATAACAAGGGACACCTTTTGTTCGAGCTCAATTATTTTTTGTTTGTGGGTTGCGATCTGACGATAACCAGAGACCAGTGAAGATAGGGACTGGGTGGTTAGGGTAAGATTTTGTTTGCGAATTGCTGCTTTAAAGTCAGTCCAATCTGCTGAGGCACGTTTGTTTAACGAGGTGATTACGCTCTTGTTAGATTTGATCGTGATTTGAGGACTTTCAATGCCAGATAAGGTTTTACGAGCTTCGGCTATCTTTTGGGTACGTGTCTTTTTCGCGGCGCTCAGCTGACTTTGTTTGTCGCTTATCTCTTGCCGTGCCAATTGAACCAAGATTTTCATAGAATCACCTTGGGTGCGCAGTACGGTATTTAAGGTCTTATTCTTAAGAGACTTAGCGATACTAATTCGTTTGTTAAGTGCACTATACTGGTCGAATAAAGGCTGATAGCGCTGCTTGCAGCTCTTAACGGAGGCTTCCAATCGGGTCACTACTTCAAGATCAATCCCTTTAATTTGTTGACGGACCACAACTAGCGACTGCTCATTATTGTAGTGAAGGATTCGGGNNTTCGGATCTGCTCCTCGCGCTGATCATACTGCAGCTTTAAGGTGGATAAATCATTGTACAAAGAAGTCAGCTTAACCCTGGCAGGACCTTCTGCCGTCGCGGACGTCAGATCAAAAGCCGCTTTAATAGAAGGGGTTAATTCTGTTATAGATGCAGCAAAAGCTTCTGATGATGTGCTTAGCAGTAGCAGGACCGTCAACAGTAGTAAGGGCATGGACTTAAATATTTTCATTTGTTCTCCTCCTATTGTCGTAACCTAATGGCAACAAAAAAAGCACCCGTAGCAAAGGCAAAAGCCTTTATTACGGGTGCTTCCAGCGTAATAGGTCACGAACGATA
>DOJM01000213.1:14462-22603 GCA_003529225.1 Paenibacillus sp. | reverse complement strand
CTCTGCATCAGCAGCTGCTCAGCAAACCTTATTAGATGCTACAATTAAACAAGCAGTTGCATCTTTAATTCTGCCCATGAGTATCATGGGATTGTTATTCACTGGGGTTACAATCATCATCGTTTATAGTATTAGTCGTATTAATATCAGAAAAGAAAGTAAAACCTACGGCATATATAAATCCATAGGACTAACTTCAATTAAAATTAGATTGTCTCTCACGCTGGGGACCGTAGTTCTTTCTACGATCGGAGCCGTCATAGGTATATTGGTCGGAGTGTATCTTCTGCCTAAGATTTTAGGAAGTATTCTCTCGGATTTNNGAATTGGGGAGGGATCATTGCCTTTGCCTGTGTGGCTATGATTTCAGCAGGGCTTGGTTCTTGGGCTTCCTCAAGAGTGGTCGCGAAAGCTTCCTCACAAATTCTTGTGATTGAGTAAACGTTATTTTTCTATATTACTCCATCTGAGATATGGAGTTCCTGATGGATGGATATAGTCACTTCCCTTGCTAGTTACTGGCCAGCGTCTGAAAACGCTGGCTTTTTTATTGTATATGGATTTAGTCAAATATCGCTTGATAAGTGTATAGGCTAGCGGAGTTCACACACTAACGAGAAGAAGTTGGATCAACGGTGATCCCCTTATTTAAAGGTTTAGATGATGGAATAAAAAGGAAGTATGTCGAATTATCTTGAGGTAAATTTGGTGCATTACTGGAGAAATACTCCGGCATATCACGCCAGTTATGCCTGTGCTGGAGACCCCAAGCAAAGCGTAGAGCATAAAAGAATAAAAGATAGCATGTGCACGTATTTTGGCAAAAACTACGTTATCAAAATGATGAATAGTATCGTACTGAAGTTCTTCGACTGCTATCTTAAGGGTAAAGCAAGCTTTAATTCTGCGGGGACATATTAACTTGTTGCGTTAGCTAGCGTGGATTATTCCCGGTAATGAGCGGTGTCACCATATAAATCAACATTCAGGACGTCATTATGAATAGTAACTTTGCATAGAGCAGTTGGGTGAATGTCGGGCATGGTCCCGATTTCATGCAGCTGTTTATTCATAAAATAGCTCATAATAGCTTTTAACGTGATCCGGTGAGTTACAACAAGCACTTGTTGACTCTTATNNATTCACTATAGCTCTCCCCTTGACCAGTGGGCTGGTATAAGTGAGGCTCATTGAAAAATTGACTATATTGAGTAGGGAAATCTTGTGTAATTTGTTCTATATGCTGGCCTTCCCATATTATTTTATTATGTTGCGTTAACTGGTAGTGTAACTAAAGCTTCAGAGAAGCTACATATTAGCCAACCAGCCATATCGGCACAAATACGCAAATTTGAAAAAGAAAATAACATTATGCAAATTGCGACGTGCTATGTTATACGCTACAATGCTTTTAGCGGGAATAAGGACGGTGAGCTTGCTTGGAGAATTCGTTGGAAAAGAAACATCAGGAATATGCCATACTTGAAGAACTGAGCTTTAAGCTTAAGGATATAGAGTACATAAATAATCAGCAAGATAAATGGAATTTAAGATTGCAATTTCTCGAGTCCCATATTGTTCTTGTGGCTGCTAGCGGTCAAGGAGAACTCACGATTGATGGAAGGTTTATCGAACTTCGTCAAGGGAATGTGTATATCTGTGTGCCTGGACAACTCGTTGAAGCAACTGTGCATTCATTGGACGAGCGGGGCTTTTATTATATGCGATTTGATGTTATAGACAACGAGAAGGCTGCAANNGGTTCCCTTGAAATCTCTGGTTGCAATTATTTCATTATGTCAACAGATTCGTCATAGTTTTCAGAAGCAGGATTATTTGGCTCAGTTTAGAGGTCAAATTCTGTTTCAGGAGCTATTATTTAACCTCATGCATGATGCTCTGTCTATACAAGATAATGATTCTGAATCAGCGCTTGAGCATGTAAAAAGCTATATTGAGCAGCATTATCAAGATGAACTGACAATCGATCAGTTGGCTAAGGTAGCGGGGATTAGTACCCGTCATTTTATGAGATTATTTAAGAAAAAATATGGCTACAGTGCCATTGAATATTTAGCTGTCTTTCGAATTGAACAGGCTCAACGTCTAATGCGCTCAGGTGGGACTAATCGATTGAGGGATATTGCACGCTATGTTGGTTATCAGGATGATTTTTATTTTCGGCGCAAATTCAAACAAATATCGGGTGTACCGCCAGCGGAATATATGAAAAATAGCAGAAGAAAAATCGTTGCCTACGATTTTCCTAACATAGGACAGCTCATTGCACTGCAAATAATTCCATATGCTGCTCCAGCCGATCATCCTTGGACGGATTATTACAAACGGAAGTATCAAATAGATGTTTTACTGCCCTTAAGTGCTAACCCGTTGACCAAAAGAGAAGAAATTCACCTAGCTGAACCGGATTTTATTATAGGAATTGATTCGCTGTTACCGCTCGAGGAACAAGACAGGCTCCAAGAAATCGCCCCATCCTTTTTCGTGCCATGGGCGGATCATGATTGGCGTACACATCTACGCTTACTTGCTCAATTTCTAGACAAGACTGTAGCGGCTGAGACATGGCTTAAAAAATATGCGCGAAAAGCTCTATTTGTACGAGAACAGGTGAAGCCTGCGATTAAGGATAACAGACTTCTCATTGTAAGAATAACGGCTGATCATTTTTATGCTTTAGGGAATCGGAGCTTGGGCACAGTGTTTTTCGATGACTTGAAAATTGTGCCTGCACAAGATGTCACTCGGTTAGGCTTGAACGAGCAGATAACGCTTGATGATCTGGTCAATATGGATGCGGACCGTTTACTATTTATTATCGATGAAGATTCACAATCTCAATCAAGCTGGAGAACACTGCTGGAGGGCAAAGAGTGGAGTAGTCTTAAGGCAGTTCAAAATAATAAGGTGGATTTTCTTCCATCCTTTCCTTGGATCGAATATACAGCGTTTACTCATGACCTTATGTTGGATGAGATATTAAAGCTGTGGCGTGATCGTGCATAAAAAAATGTCGGTATTGTCAATATGTTATGAGTGCAAATTCATCTATACTCCTAGTAATAGAGAATGATAATCATTGTTAATTGAAGGTTATCGCTAAATTTCACATTCAGGAGGAATATAGAAAATGAAGCATCACCGAAGTTTATTTGCAGTAGCAATGATCGTACTAATAATGATGGTAAGCACAGCGTGTGGAGCATCAAATGCAGAAACGCCTAAAAATCATGCAGATGGGACAGACGAAGGCACTGATTCAAAGCAACGTGTGGTGCAAACCTTGAAAGGTGACGTTAGTATCCCGGTAGATCCTAAAAGAGCTATAGGGTTATCGGTTGTTTATCCTGAGTTCCTGTATGCGCTTGGTGTTACACCAGTTGCTGTCCAAAACTATCATGCAGAGTTTCCTTCTTATTTGGAGGAAGCCATGAAAGATACATTAAAGATGGGAATTGCACAAACTCCTGATTTCGAGAAGATTCTAGCATCTCAGCCAGATCTAATTATTGCTCCTGATTGGTGGGCGAATAAGGATTATGACCAGCTCTCAAAAATCGCACCAACTGTGTTATTACCACAGCGTGAGAATTGGAGAGATGAACTAAGGGACATAGCTGAAGTGCTGGATAGATCGGATAAAGCTGAAGAAGTAATTGCTAATTTACAAGTAAAAGAAAAGGAAGCAAAAGAAAAGCTTCATTCCTTAGTTGGCGATGAGACTGTGTTGTATATGATGATCATGGCCAAAGAGATTGTTATATATGGAGAAAATATTGACCGTGGCAGCTTTATTCATAAAACGTTAGGTCTTAAGCCGATCAAAGAATTCCCGCAAAATGAACGCAGTCTCTCGATTTCCTTGGAGAAGATACCACAATACAATCCGGACCATATTATTTTGCAACTCGATGATGATAGTAGTCTAGTGAAGAACCGATACGAAGAATTGGTAAGCTCTCCACTTTGGAAAAATATGACCGCTGTCAAGAAAAATCAGGTTCATATGATGGGTGGAAAAGAGTGGTTTAGCTTGGGGATGTCTCCACTAGCTGATTTGTATGCTATTGAAGACGTTGTACGTGCTTTTGAACAGAATAAAAAATAGGGGGGATATAGTGAGCATGGTGGATTTTAAGCTGCTGGAAGAGAACTTTTATCTAACATTACATGCGCCTGAGAACGCTATGCTTACTATCCCGGCACTAGATTTATTAAAGTTTGAACGCATGGAAGAGCTGATTGATATGTATGGTTCGCTTATTAAAGCAAGGGAGCGTTCAACAGCGGCGGCTTTTTTTATGAGTTGGTATGCAGGTGTATGCGGTGCGATGCAGCACATGCTCTATCGCGACTGTACTCAGCTTCTGGACTTGTCCTTGTCTAACATAACCGTACAATTATATGCAGGTGAACACTATCCCTTTTTCTTATTTACCATTGTTGAAATGCGGTTTACTAAGTCGTTGGACAAGGATCGTATGGAAGGGCATAAGCAATTATTGGATTTCTTCTACAGAGAACATGTAACGCCGCTAATCCAAACCTTATCTCAAACAGCCGACATACATGTGATCCCATTATGGGGACAAATCATTAATGCGCTGTATCCGCAGTTGCAAGAAGAATTGGCTGAAGCATCTGATGAAGCGAGTAGAACAAAGATTAATGAATACTTTCAGATGCTTACATATGATATGGAAGCTAGTGCATTTGGACTTCATAAAAATCCATTTGTGATCAAGCAAACCCATATTGAGCATCCAACGATTCCAGAGCAAAAAGTATTTATTAAAGCAGCATGCTGCCTTGCTTACAGCTTGGATCATGAAATTAGCTATTGCTATGAATGCCCTCGCTTAAAGAAGAGGATCGGGCTGCAATGAGAGAGAATGAACGTAACCAACTGCAAGTAGAGATAGAGTAATGATAATATAAAGCTAGCGATATTTATTGTTTGTATAGGGCAGCCTTTAGGCTGTTCTTTTTGTTTAAAAGCGCCTGATATTATTCGGAGGAGCAGTTGAAATGAGATATTTGTCTTATCTCTAGCAACAGTGTCATTATGTCTCTAGTACTGAATCCGAGATATCCTGTGGAGGATGTCGCCGGAATAGATAAGCCTTTTGAGCTGTAGGTTGGAGAAGATTATGTACTTAGGTCTCCTCAGCACTTGTGGCTAATAATTTGAAAATAATGTTTGGATGGGAAGGAAGCCGCTACAGAGAGGGAATTCTTTTGTTTGAGATCAATACTTTGTCAGAATCAGAAACATTTCCAACACAGTCTGCTTTGTCTGATCTAGCGATGCTATTGTGCGGAGAAGTTCGAATTACGGTAACAAACTCTGAAATAGGCACGAAGACTGAGTTGAATGGAATGTTGCGTTTAACCAAAAATGAAATTGAACGCATACTAATATCGATAGTTAATGACATACAATTTCTGGTACAATATTACTAATGTCGTACTTGGAGGGATTTTGGTGAAAGTAGATCTGCCATCAGNNTTGCAAATGCAAGCATTATTATCAGGGAAATCATCAATCATGAATGTGAAATTGGAACTTCAATCTCAGGCAATACGTCTCCGAAAAGGTTTTGATCGACTAGTCTGTCTATCAGAAATAGATATAGAACCTCGTCCATGGCAATCAGAAGCGGCAATGAAAGTATTGCGTGATATGAAAGGTAGTGCAATATTGGCCGACGAGGTGGGACTCGGAAAAACGATAGAAGCAGGACTGATTATTAAAGAACTTTACACCAGAGGGCTTATCAAGTCAGTATTAGTTCTTGTCCCCGCTCCACTGGTGGAACAATGGAAAGAAGAAATATCTGAGAAATTTCATATAGAGTTAACGGATAGTAAGGAATCTGGTTGGGAGAAATCTAACTTCATTATTTCGTCCATTCCTGGGCTCGTGCGTTCTGAAGATAGAAAACGAAAAGTCAGTGAACGAACGTTTGATCTCCTTGTAGTGGATGAAGCGCACTGTCTTAAAAATCTCAATACAGCTACTTACAAGTTTATCTACAGTATTAGTAAGTTAAACACGTTGCTTATGTCTGCCACACCTATTCAGAATGATATTAGAGAATTATATAATCTTGTGAACATATTAAAACCAGGTTATTTACGTAGTCGAAAATTATTCAGAGAAGAGTATATTGTTAATCGTTATACACCCAAAAACACTCAAAACCTTAAAGAACTTCTTAATAACGTCATGATCAGAAATCGAAGAGCTAATACATTAGTGGAACTCCCAAGACGGCAAGTTTTTAGTATGGAGATCGAACTGTCTGATGTGGAGAGGGACTTTCATAACCAAGTTATTGATTTCTGTAGAAATATTTATCGTAAGTACGTCGATGGTCAAATCCCAATTGGATGGGATAAGACGGAAATCAATTTAATTGTTCTCATTCTTATGATGCTTCTCAAGCAAAATTGCAGTAGTCCGCACTCAACTTTGAGGACCCTTAAGAATCGAATGCTTCCAAGGTTATCAGGGCTTGCTGATCAGAAGATATGTGAGGATCTTATTGATTTCGGGGAAAGTATCGATGTTCCAACAAAAACATTAAAACTTCTAGATATTATTAAGACCAACAACAATCAGGTCATAATATATTCAGAATATCTTGCGACCATTGAAATGTTAAAGTCTGTGTTTACCGATCATGGTGTGACTTTTACTACATATCATGGAGGCCTCTCTTCTAATGAAAAGCAAATATCAATTGAACGGTTTAAAGAGGGGGAGTGTCAAGTTTTTATATCTACAGAGTCAGGTGGACAAGGTCTCAATCTACAATTTTGTCATCGTTTAATAAATTATGATCTACCTTGGAACCCAATGAGAATCGAACAACGGATCGGACGAGTACATCGTTTTGGACAAGTTAATGATGTTGAGATATTTACGATGCCTACTAAAGGAACAATTGATGAGTACTTACTCTATATTCTAACCTCTAAAGTTAATTTATTTGAGATAGTCATTGGGGAACTAGATACTATACTCTCCTATATGAAAACTGAGAACGATTCGCTGGAGGTTAGAATAGGCAAGATTATTTTAGAATCTGTAGATGCATCTGGAATTGAAAACAAGCTTCGAGCAATCGGTGAAGATATGCTTAAAGCCAAACAAGAATTGGCAGCGGATATCGATCAGACTACAAAAGTATTGAATCATATCGGAGTGGGTGCATAAATTGGAATTATTCCAACTTAAAGATTATATAAAAGAAAGCTGCGCGTTTTTAGGAATAGATGTAGTAACGATTTCTGAACATCTAATGCATATCACCATCCCACAACATCTTAAGAATGAATTTTCAGGTGTCGTTGGATATGAGATAAGTTTAATTAAAACCTCGAACCCTAAGCAAACTTATATTACGTTCGAATCATTTTTTACACAGAAANNGCGAAGTTAGTAGCTGAGCAAAATCATGGTGTCGGACATATCCTATTACAGCATCCAATTGACCTTATAGTGAATGAAATCACGAGAAAGCTTCCAAACTGTGAAATTAGAGTGGAAGATAAGGAACAAGTTAAGACGGACAAGCTATACGTATGGTGTAAAACAACGGTTCACGGACAACTAATAGAGGAATATCTTAGAGGATTTGTGGTTGACGTTGAGACATGTAATGTGACCCCTCTAGTTAAAGATTTCGAACAAATTATACTTGAAGGAACTAGTGTTTCTATAGATGGATTATCTAGAGAAAAGATGGATCTTGCCCTCACTAATGTATTAAATGAAGCATCTGATGATGCTAAACGCTTTGTTGACAAGATTACGAAGCAAACGGATAACCAATTACAGAATGAGATCAAACGTANNTATGATACCCTTATTGCGGATAATCAAGCTGGGGAAACTTCGAAAGGTAATGATCCTAAAACGGAAATGGATTTACTTATTAAAGAGCGTGAGGCACTAATTCATCAGCAACAATTAAAGTTCTCCATGTCAGAAAGTGAAGTGAAAATTGAGCCGGTAGCTATACTAGTGGCAAGAACTGTTGTTGAACATGCCACTTTAAAAATCCATAGTAAGGATGGCTACACTCATCTAAATGTTAATGGAGACAATCCAA
>DOJM01000213.1:0-14391 GCA_003529225.1 Paenibacillus sp. | reverse complement strand
TGAAAATGTCTTAATCAATGAAAAACATACCTTTGTATGTGTGACTTGCAATAAGCTTTTTGATACGCGGAAGCTAAACGGATGCATGGTTTGTACAGATCCGATTTGCCCATCTTGTATGACGATATCAAGTGTATCGAAGCAGCCATTATGTAACGACCATATTATCAATTGCAATATATGCTTAGGGGCTTGTGCTGAATCAGAACAGCATCTTTGCACAAATTGTAATCAATTCTATTGTCGTAATTGTAATCCAGGAAACCTCTGTCCTTTATGTAACTCTATAACACCGATAAGCTCAATTACACCTACGGTGCAGCGCATATTAAAAGCTATGCCTAATTCAATCAAATCCAAAAAATTTGAGTATGCAGAGAAGGGAAACCGAATTGCTCTTATAGGAAAAGGTCTTTTGTTTAAGGAGTTTTTCGTCATTTTCGACAAAAAAGAAGATAGGATTGTGGAGATTCAAGAGTTTGGATTGTTTAATAAAAGAAAATAAGGGAATTTAGTTTTTGTTAGTATTTCAATTAAGAACCATCACAATTCTATTAAATACTACTTTATTCCTATGACTTCAAGCAGACTTCGTTATAGCGCTACGAAATTACCATGACAAATTATTACTTGTTGAACAACTTTATGAAGATAAGTTTCTTGCTCCTATTAACTTAACCTATGCATTACGGAATCGTATATATCGTTTCTTATTCAAAAAATTAAAAAAAAGTGATGTAATGAGTTCATACTGGCTAGAAAGAGTGGATATATCAAAATACATATTATGACGTAGAAGATGAAACTTGCGAACTCTGTGACCATCCACATCTTAAATATCAATTTGAAATTATCAATATCTTAAATGGTAACAGCCTTCAAGTAGGTNNATGTATTAATAGATTTGAAGAAATTGGCGTGGTGGATCAAAAAGGAAATAAATTATCTGCAGAAGAAGCGAAAAGGAAAGTTAATAAAGATAAGAATAAACTTGTTACAGAAGCGAAAGTAAAGAGTGTAATAAATTCGCTTGTTAGATTATCTAGGGCAGATAATGAATTTAAAATTGAGAGCTTTATTAAACACTATACGGAAAACGGAGCGTTTACTCCAAATCAATTGTTTACATTAATGTGGAGACTTGAAAAGTTTAACATCGAACATAACAAGAATCATTTTAAACTAACTATTAAGAAAAATAAAGATAAGGAGCAGCTCCTAGGATTACCTGACTGGAAAATACAAAAGATATGGGATTGCTTATCAAGCTCACAAATACAGAATTTGTAGCATGAAGCAGTCTAGAGTGAGTAAATAATTCACTCCTAAAAATTTGAAAGATTTAAAATTAAGTGAACAAGTTGAATTGAGAATTTTATGCTATTAATAAAATTTATTCGGAAACAAATGCATAAAGAGGAGAGCTTGTATGAAAGAGGATGACAATATCTCTAAAGAAGAATACCTGAAATCACTAAAAATAGATCAAATCAATTCATCTAAATTACGTGAATATATAAAATCGATAGAATCTTTTCCGTTATACTTAAATGATGTGTTTAAATTTGTAGGTGAATCAAATAAGAAGAGAGTATTTGAAATAATGAGTAGAATGAATGATGGAAATACATGGATAAAAAAATGCAATTATTTGTTCGAGGGAATTAATAGGAGTTTTTTAGTAGCTGCTGATTTAATTGATCAAAATGAGAATCTATTTGTACCATTTCGTGTTACTCAAGAAGATCGTTTCGTTTACTATTTTATAGAAAATGGGATATATCGCGTGTTTTCTCTATGGGATACTTTAGCTCATTTATATAATTTTTATTATGAGCTTGGATTTAAGACGAAAAGGCTACATTATAGTGATATTTTTAATTTAACTTTTAGGCAAACCTTTATGATCAAAGTAAAAAGGAAAGTTAATGAGATTGTCGCAAAGCCAAATGATAGCGTTTTACAATTTATTGAACAACGATTTATTCAAATTTGTCGTTATATTAATGAGAAAAACGAATTAGTAAATGGACATTGGAAAGGAAACCATCGATATCTGAGATATATAAGAAATCAATTTACTCATAGAGATAATCCTCATGATTTTTCATCATTAAATTATACACAGAATGGAATCATAATGCCGGACGCACCACTTCTTGAATTAAAGAGAGCTATTGATGATTATCTGGTCGTTTATGAATATATTTATGATGTATTCAAACTTATTACAACTGAACTAGCTAAATATGGAATATGGTTTGATGTAGATATAAAGCATTATAATCCTATGAAAAAGCTTATAGACGATATGAAGCAACAAAATGCTAACAATCCCTTTTCGGTTTAAAGTTATTTTGCTTTTTATTTGTTCTAAGATGAAAAATAGTTAAAAAAGAAAAATATATTCTTAGCAATCATAACAGGTTTCTTTAATTTTTTATTGTGTTATATCATCTTGACTTGTAAATCAGAGGGTAAAGAGTAAAGGGCTACGCCCATGATAACGAATCAATAGTATTCACGGAGAAATCGCAGAATTTGCTCTATCATTGGCATAAATCGGTGAGTTGGTTCTTTTGGTCGGAAACCTTTGACAAATCTAGTTTGAAAAAACTATTTTCTATCTACGTGGTTATACTTAATTATTGACCTACACGAACCTCTCATTGATGAGATGTTAGAGTATATCAATTATTAAAGATGCTTCCCCGGTACTTGAGCTGGGGAGCTTCTGTGTTTAACTTTTTTCATTTTTGGGGGCTTCCAGAATTATATTTCTATACATAGGCATTCATAGGAAGTTTATGTTAAGGTAAGCAGGAAAAAATAGGTTTTTGTCGAAACATGAGAGAGATGATTAATAGAGGAGAACTTGATCAATGGCTAAGATTTTTGGATTATTAACTACTGCAGCATCTGTTTTTATTGCTTTACTTTCTATATCCTTATTTAATTTTAAGGCTATGTTAAATAATATTGTTGTTTTATAATAATGACCTTCCGAAAAATGAAGGTCATTTCTGTTATTTATTCATTTTTAGGGTGTAAAAAAGATGAGACCCATGATAAACCACATTACCTGCTAATAAAAGGTAAAATTGCCCTCCAAGGTTACCCTTGATAAAAAATAAACCCATTTTTTGATGAGCTTAAAAGCTAATGCTAATGTAGGGTCGTATTTGTTATTTTCGATGGCATTTATTGTTTGTCTTGTTAAGCCACATTTATTAGCAAGTTCTTCTTGTGAGAGTTTCATACTTTTCCGACATTTCTAATGTTATTTTTCAAATAAACCACCTAAACTTCTTTAAATGTAAAAAACATTTTACATTTATTGTTATAGTTCAATACCACAAAATGTCAAATTGTTTTTACATTATAATCAACTACAAAAACCATTTATAACTTCATTGTCCGTAAAACTGTAATAAGTTACATTTGTAGAAAATAGTGAACTATCAACAATCATTTTTCTTATGGTTCCATTGTCATTACGTCGCTTTACTATGTAAAAAAGTGAAACCAATTCAAATAATGGTCGAGATATTTTGTAGCAACACCATTAAATCGTTGCATCCAACCTTTTAATCTACTGTGATAGTTATTGCCGTTTTGAATATGTTCCAGTCCTTTGACTCGTTCTGTTCCAACAGACTTGAAACGGAAATGTTCCAATCCCTTGCTTTTTGCATAGGTAGAAAAAGCCCTCCAAGCATCCGTACAAAGGGTGTTATCAGAGGATAATTTAGAACCAATAGTCTTATCTAATTGGTTTTTCACAATCCGACCTCTACCAAACACACCTGAATAAGTCGCTTTTTGGCGGTCTCTTGCGATTAAAATACAAACTTGTTCGTGACTAATGCCACGAAATTTTGAAGAACCTCCACGTTTGCGAGGTTTTCGACCTTCAATATTTCTTTTACCTTTTTCAGAATATAAAAAGTCCGGAAGGTAGGCTCACTTTTTACAGCGTATATGGCCAGTTCCCTGCCCGTTCCCTCCTGCAAGAAGAAAACTATTCCCTCACGCTTCAAGCGGTAGAGCCACTGGCGAGGAAGCAATTGCAGCTTATAGAATATCCCGTGCACGAGAAGCAGCATCTCCATCCCTTCAATGGGATAGAGGAAATCTACATCACGAATGATGGAACAGCGACAATCCCATTTGAGTTCATTACAGGTGCGAGAGAACGACTGAATATTGATCAAGTGATGCATTGGTAGCAACCGAATACGGAACCTTTCGAAGAGAGGGAGATAAGTCTGCATGAGGTGGTTACGATCGAACAAGCAGTAGCTCGCGAGCCGCATCCAGATTCATTTCCTATCACAGACGCGGAACAAGCCAAATGTATCAAACAAGCCGGAGCGCATGTTGGGCAGCGCTCTGGCTTGTTTTTATTTGTGAAGTTTCATCCTGCTCGTACGTAAGATAAATTCACTCTTGCAAAAAGACGAAATTAAGGATATATTATTAATTAAATAACTGATCATTTAATTAATTAAGTTTAGTTTAGAGAGAGGGGAATACATTTGGCAAGACCCATTAATGAAGAAAAAAGACTGGAGCGGCGTAAACGTATCCTAAAAGAAGCTGTTGTCCTGTTCGCAGAAAGTGGATATTCTAACACCACAACGGCTGTCATTGCGAAGAGTGTGGGAGTGACTCCTGGAACCATTTTTCAATATTTCCCTAGCAAAGAAGCTTTATTCTACGCCGCTGTCCTTGAGCCGCTTGCTGATATTCAGGTGAAATCGCTTGCTTGTCTACAACAAGAGGGGACGCCGGGCGTATTGATTAAGAACATGGTGGAAGAACAATTCAATCATATCTACTTCTATACCAATGAACTGCGGCTTGCTCAATCTGTCTTAGGACAACGAATAAGATTCCCTGAACTTACACAGAAGGTCCTTGAAAGTNNGTATAAAGGTAATGACAGATGCGATTGAATGCGTCTATGCCAAGGGGCAGTTAATAGGAGAATTCAACAAAAGCTTTTCTCCAGCAATGATCTCTCGTGCCTATATCTCTTTCTTTAATGGAGTGGCCTTAACGCTTGGAGAAAGTATTCTTCATCATCCCGAGTGGGAAAATCTGAAAGGGCATGCCTTTTATTTGTTCGCACCCATACAACCTAAAGAAAAACTGGAGGAGTCTGAATGAGTCAAACATCATTACAACCCGATCTGACATTTAACGTTCGTGTGAAAAAACGGAAGAAAATTTTATGGAGCCTAGGGATCGTACTTTTCCTTGTGATCTCTCTTGTGTTTTTTATATCTTATAAAGTAGTAGACACCTTGTTACACCACCCTAGAGACACTAATGTCAGCTACGGATTGAATATCGATAAAACTCCCTACGAAGAGGTCGAGTTCAAGAGTTTGAAAAATGATAATACGATTAAAGGTACCTTCTTTCCTGTAAGTGGCCTTTCTGATAAAGAAAGTAATAAAACGATTATTGTCGTCCATGGATATACGAGCAATCGTTTAGTCAAAGGGCGGACCCAAAAGTTAGTAGAGCATTTCGTTCCGAAAGGCTATAATGTATTGGCATTTGACCTCAGTTCGCAAGGTATTTCCGATGGTGATTTGATTACACTGGGCCTCAATGAAAAATACGATTTGCTAGGAGCTGTAAGCTATTTAAAATCCAGAGACCATACGGGTGATAACATTGGAGTTATCGGCTTTTCAATGGGTGCTGCTACTTCTTTGCTAGCCACAAGTGAAAGTGATGACATCAAAGCCGTAATTGCGGATAGTCCTTTTCGTAATGCTGGTCTATTTCTCAGAGAGGGTTTGCCCTTTTTTTCAGGTTTACCTGCGGTTCCATTCAGTTATACATCGACATGGATGGCAAATTGGGCCTTTAAGATTGATCTTGATTCCATATCTCCTATGGATGCGGTAAAAAAGATGCAAGACAAGCCAGTTATGCTCATTCATGGTACTGGAGATCATCAAATTAGTTATAAAAATACAGAAGTTATTTACGAATCCTTAAAAGATAATCCAAATGCAGAAGTATGGTACCCGCAAAATACGGAGCATATCGATGCCATCAATCATTACCCTACTGAATATTTCCAAAGAGTAGATCGCTTTATGGATAAGTATATAGGAAAAGAGTAGAAACGACATGAAAGTCGGTGTTCCTTATAGTAGGAAACCGGCTTTTCTGCTATCACTTGATGGTATGTACGAATAAATTAATTCTAGTAGAATTTCTGTATTTGGTAAGTAGGCGATAAGCGGGGAATTCTTCTTAATAGGCTAAGACGAATAGGTGAAGCTTTAAGTGACAAGGAATAGGCTCTTTCAGTATGTTGCTGAAGAGCTTTTTTCAGCTTATCCTGCTCTAACTTTTGGGATAAGGATTGTTATGATTTGTCCTGTTTAACAGATAGTCAGTACTTGTCTGATGCAGATCAGCTAGTTTGATCAAAATAACAACCGGGATGTTTACCTCTCCACGCTCGTAATTACTATAAATTCGCTGACTGCAACTGAGATATTCCGCGGGCAAAAGCCATTGCAATGTATAGTGCAGTCAACGGGGCTGGCGGAAGCAATGGTTTAGTGGTTGGTGGCATGTTCTTGGCTTTACGGCATTGGAAACGGGACTTGCCTTTCTACCCTGACTATGGTTCAGTTCGCAATGATGTACGCTATGCCATGGCTTGTGTCTCGTTACGGAAATGCCAAAGTACTCATTAGTGGGATTCTTATTGTCATCATCGGTATGAGCTGTATGAGTCAGATTTCGACGGACTTAAAGTTTTCCCAAAGCATCCTGATTCCAATGATCGTACTGGGGATGGGTGCAGGCACTGTATTTATTCCATTTACGTCCTTTGGTCTGTCTGGCGTTGATCCGCGTGATGCGGGGGCGGCATCAGGGCTGGTCAAGTGGCGCATCAAACGGCTGGGGCGCTTGGATTGGCTTCCTTACGGCGGTTTTCGGATCGTTGGTCCGAACAGAGACACCTACAAATTCGGAATTTACAGCTTTGCAGAATGAAAAAAGATACATCCTTAAGTAATCCGGCAACATGACGAAGCGGCTTTTCCCTGAGCAGAGATTTCTGCAAAGGGCAAAGCTGCTTTTTTTCTTTAGAATTTTACTAATGAGTTCAAGTGAAGAGGAGGCATTTTTATATGAAGAGAAGCAATTAATTAGGGTTCAGGTATTTCTATATTATTGTATAATAATACCATATGTATAATGCTTTGATTTCTGGGGAAGTGAGTAGCTTCGAAAGTAATTTGGGTTGAATCTTGTGAGCAGTGATTAACCCGGCGATGGGAGGTATTATGTTGCGGAAATTACTAATTGTTTTGATATTGAATGTGATTAGCATTTTAGTTGTAGACAGGATGACTTTTAAATATAGTTCTAGCGGGAGTATTTCAGGGAATGGAAATCCAGGTCTTATCGCATTGGCCGTAGGATTATTTTTGTTCATCATTTTATTATTCTATGTAGGTGTTTTAATTAGGGATTTCAATACTAAGAGCAGAAGCAAACTCGTTAACATCACACTCCCATTAACCTCCATACTTATTTTAGGAATAATGATCATGGGAGAATCATCTAAAATTCGTTCGTTATCTAAAAATCTCAATGGATTTACTAACAATAAAGACTCGGTAGTGTATCGTTTCGGTTGGATTAACCAATATACAAATAACCTGTTTTTTAATGGGTACATTTTTTTCGCCGGTGTGGCATTAACGGTTTTCATCGTTTGGGTAGTGACTAGGGATTTCAGGTCTAAGTTATAAAATAATGTTTAAATGCCCCACGACAACTCAAAAAGTACCCAATAGAATAGTCATGGAATAGTTGCTTCATCTATTGATAGATTCTAATGAAAATAGTTGCACAAAAATTTTATATACGCGCAGAGAAATTCCGGTGAATAGCGTCAAATAAAAGTAGGCGTCAAGAAAGATTTAAATGTGGTTCATTATGTTCCTTGTTGCAATCGAACAGTCTTAAGATTTTTGTAAGAATCGGATAAGAAAAAAGAAAGTTCCGTTATGTACAATGTATGAAAAGAGAGACTATAACCGTGTTAAGGATGGTGGATGAGTTGGGTTTCAAAATACGTAAAACCACGGTGCAGTCCGTCTGGATGATGTGGGAAAAAGCTTTTGCGTTGCTTTCACATTTTCGCGGATCGCATAAGTCACACTTTGGTATATGTACCGTGATGCTAAAAAAGCACCGGGGACAGCCTATTGTATGCCAGGACGCCACGGTCATCAATCAGGGAGAGTGGGTGGGTGAACTCCACCTCGACAATGAAAGAATCCTGAAGTTGATCCGGTCCGAAGGATCGGATCGTGCCGCACTGCAAACGGCTCGCATGCTGCGCAAATCAATGCAGCAAATCAATGAAGCCTTCGAATCGCAGTCCGAGTTCAGGCAGGTCAAGGCTTTATTGGGGATTACACTGCTCCATCGGGGATTAACACACGGTCTTGGTTTTGAACAACAAAATATAAAGTCCGGTGTTTTTGAACGCATCACCACCATTTATCTTCGATTGCTGCTGTCTGCCATGCATCCGGAAGGGAGACAAAGAATTAGTCGGCGAACCGAACAACTGGTCCCGATGCTACTGATTCATTCACGGGCCTCACTGAAGAATCGGTTCTCACCCGGACAGAACTATTCTGGATAAGGCTTAAGCTTGTTATATGGAGGTGTAATTATTCTTACATATCTTATAGGAGGAATACTATGTACCGCCACTCTTTACATGTTTATTCCGAGTTTGATTACGCGAGTGAGCGGCTTTGGTGTCTTTCGCAAAGGAACGGTAAAAAAGCAGGTGGCATTCACTTTTGATGATGGGCCACATCCGAAATATACGCCCAAATTGCTGGATTTATTGAAATTGCATCAAGTGAAGGCTACTTTTTTCGTGCTTGGATCACGAGCGGAGCAGTATCCAGACCTGATCAGAAGAATGGATCGGGAAGGCCATCAGATTGGCATCCATAATTATTGTCATACATCTAACTGGCTGATGCTGCCCGGTACTGTTGGGCGAGAACATTTGGATCGCTCCGCTGATATTATAGAGTCTATTGTCGGAACCAGACCCAATCATTACCGTCCACCCTGGGGATTAATCAATCTATTTGATTTCTTTCGGCACAAGCAGTATCGAATTGTTCTATGGTCGCGGAAGGCAGGCGACTGGAACACCCGGGTTTGTCAGACCCGGATGCAGGCTGTTCTGTTAGGTGGAATCACCGATGGCTCCGTTGTCTTACTTCACGACAGCGGTGAGACTGTGGGCGCGGACCGGCATGCTCCTTATTTTATGCTGCAAGCTTTAGAAGAAGTGTTAAACCAACTGCAGGCAAGAAACCTGCAATTTGTTCGCTTGGACGAAATGTCTTGACGTATTCCAGTGATTTTGGTATTAAGACTTAAATTGTTTGCGGAAGCAGAGCGGCGAGATGCCCATCATTAATTTGAAGGTTCGCCCAAAATGAGAGGTGTTATCAAACCCAACCATTCCCGCAATTTCAGTAACATTAAAAGAAGAGCCAACCNNAATGCGGATGTTATTGATATATTCAATGAAGCTGAACCCGGTGGCTTCTTTAAAAGTTCGGCATAGGTAGGAAGAGCTTATGTCGAATTTCCGTGAAATCTCACAGAGCTTAAGTGGTTCCATATAATGTTGATTTAAATAATTAAGGATGTCCAGTACTTTCTTGTGTGTACGATTGGACTCCACCATTGGATCTATACGGCTGTCAAATAATTTACGATTAAGATAGAGGAGCAGTTCCACCAATAATAGTTGTTGGTACTGTTCGTATCCGCGGGCTTGCTTCTTCCCCTCCTGGATCATCTTCTGAAAAAGCTGTTCGATGAAATACTGATCTATCCCTGTCATCTTCAAAGCGCGGTGATCACTTTTGAACAATTCGAACAGTTCCTCACTTTGACCGCTGGTACAGAAATGCTGCAGGAATTCTTTTTTAAACAGCAGTGTAACCCGTTCATACATATTGCAGCCGGAATTAACCAGTTTGTGCATTTCGTGAATATCCATAAATAGCAACGTACCGCCCGCAACCTGGTAGGTTCTGTCCCCTATAAAATAATAAAAATCCCCGGATATTAAATACAGAATCTCATAGGCATCATGATAGTGTCTTGAAGGCATGCTGGTGTATACCTGTTTCTTGCGGCTGATGTCAAAAAGAGTAGATTCATAAAATACCGGTTTCATTCAGCACCTCCTAAGAGGATTGTAGACTTAATCTATGGGTTGTAGCAATATATGTATAAAAATAAATAATTACAAGAAAATACGTGCTGTTAAGTCAAACGTTATGAGATAAGCTTGAATTCAATTACCAAGTGTTGGGAAAAGGAGGGCTGTCATGCTCAGATAGGTTGGGGATAAGGTTCACTACTGCTCAAAGTTAAAGCGCTTAAACTATTCAACTAAGGGAGAGATTGCCGGTGCTTAATTCAACGAATAGTAAGGTTTCCAAGAAGATGAAATTTTCATTGTTGATCCTGCTCAGTTTTTCAATGATTTTTTCTTATGGCTATCTGTCCAATGGGTCTCAACAGAAAAGTTATGCGGCAGGGAATCCTGATTCTAATTTCTCACCTGCAACACTTCAATTCTTACGTGACAACACAGGTCTGGATGGTGAGCAGTGGAACAATATTATGATGCTTGTCAACAAACCGGAGCAGGACGATCTGAATTGGATCAATTTTTATGGATATTGTGAAGATATTGATGATAACCGCGGATATACGATTGGAATATTCGGTGCGACTACAGGCGGCTCAAATGATACCGGACCCGACGGTCCGGAACTGTTCAAAGCATATGACGCTGCCAAAGGCGCGAGTAATCCTTCGGTTAAAGGCGCATTGGCCCGGATCGGTGTCAAGGGTTCGATGAAAGGAAACATCCTCGAAATCAATGAAAGCGAAGAGAGCTTCTGCAGAAAAATCGGCAATTTGCAAGATGATCCCGAGTGGAGAGAGGCAATGTGGAAAACGTTCTACAATGTCTATATTAAATACAGTGTGGAGCAGGCCCGCAAACGCGGCTTTAACTCGGCATTAACTATTGGTTCCTTCGTGGATGCTGCGCTGAACCATGGTGCTACCGGCGGATCCGAGACCCTTCAAGGGCTTTTGGGCAAATCAGGAAGCAGCACGGATGAGAAGACTTTCATGACCAAATTCTATAAAGAACGGACCAAGATTGTGGATACTAATGAGTATAACGATCCGCCTAACGGAAAGAACCGTGTGAAGCAGTGGAGCAATTTGCTGAACATGGGAGAGACAGACCTGAAGAACGCAGACTCGGCTGTACTTCAAGTCACCGACTGGGAACTCCAGTAGCAGGAATGCAAGGGTAGACAGAACCGCCGTTCTTCTCGGTGACGGCGGTTCGATGATAAGTGAGATTAATGAAGAGGGAGATGGGTCGAATGGATAACAACCAATCTTATCTCAAGAACAGATTTTCCAAGGTAATCAGTCTAATGGTTATAGGTTTGTTGCTTGCTATGGAGTTGACCGGTTTTGTCTCAGCAGGAAGGGAGGAAAATGAGGAGGATCTTGCAAGCGAAACAACTGTAGTTCAGGAAACGATTGCCCAGTGGATTTTTAAAGACAAAGGCGAGAACGGAATATTTCCGGCTACCGGCGGGGTAAATCAAACGGCTTCATCCATTCGTGATATAGGAACAAATACGGATGCATACACCTATGAGCCCAGTGAGAACAGCGTACGCAACCAGGGCTGGCATGAAGGAACGGGCACTAAATACTGGCTTGCCACGCTTTCTACCCAAGGCTTCGAAGGTATCTTCCTCTCTTCACAGCAAACTTCTTCAAGTACAGGACCTAGGGATTTTAAGGTGCAATACAGTATAGATCAGCAGGAATGGACAGATGTTGCGGGCGGCAACCTTGTTCTAGCCCAGAACAATTTTAATTGTTCCAATAATTCCTGCAAATTAACGAACCTCGCATTGCCTGCGGGAACAAACAATCAAGATGTACTCTATATCCGCTGGGTGGTTAACTCTACGAAAAGCGTAAGCGGCGGAACAGTGTCCAGCTCAGGCTCAAGTAGAATCAAAGATGTAGTAATTAAAGGAACACGTAGCAGCGGCGAACCTGGGGACACTCCCACACTTGAGGTAAGCAGAACTCCCGCTTCAGGGGCTGCAGATGTTTCCCTTAACGCAGAGATCACAGTGAAGTTTAATAAAGCCATCAGTCTCGACAGTGGTTATCAAGTTGTAATCACAGAAAACAATGTTCCTCTTATCAACATCTCTGCCTCACTCCTCGGTCAAGATACGGTTAAAGTCAGCCACCCTAATTTTACTGCCGGAAAATCTTATAAGGTGACCATCCCAAAAGAGCTTGTTAAGGGGACTACGGACGGCCGGATACCGGACAACGATATTACCTGGAGTTTTAAGACGAAGTCTCCGGATACCGGCAACAAAACACCAACGCTGCTGAACATGACTTTTAATGGGGACCCAAAGACAAGTATCGCCTTTGACTGGTATACAGCCGAAACCGTCAGAGGTACAGTAGTGCAAGTGGTGGAGGCCTCCAATGCGGGAGGAAGCGAGTTCCCGGAACAACTGGCAACTTCTTATGAGGGCAGCTCAACAGTTATTGAAACCTTAATGACATCAGGAGACAGAAGTTCCAAAAAGTATAAAAAGTTCGCTAGCCACAAGGTTATTGCAAGCGGTCTCAATCCTGGAACCAAGTATATGTACCGGGCCGGTAACGGAGATGCGGACGGCTGGAGCGAGCCAGGTTCTTTTACCACGGACAAGGCGGATAATCAGGATTTCCATTTCCTCTATGTAACCGACACCCAAGGCTCAAGTAAATCGAACTTCGATCTGTGGCAGGATACTTTTAAGCGAGCTATTGAGAAAACGGTAGATCCCAAGTTTGTTCTTCTTACAGGGGATCTAACGGATGACGGTGATCTGGAGCAGCTGTGGCAGTGGTTCTTGGGTGTGCCGAAAAAAGAATTTGCCAATGTACCATTTGCACCGATTATCGNNGTGCTCATGACGGGTCGGTATATGCTTTCGAATACGGCGATGCCCTGTTTATGCAAATCAATTCCCAGTACGAAGGAGAGGTCAAGCCGTACAAAGCAGATATTCAGTTCACGAAGCAATTGGAATGGATGCGGAATCAGGTGGCAAAGACCGATAAAAAGTGGAAATTCGTCTCTATGCATAAGGGAGCTTATTCCTCAGGCGATAATGCTTCGGCAGAAAGCGACCGGGTAGAATTTTACCGGAAATATCTGATTCCTGTATTTGATGAGCTGGGTGTGGATATGGTGTTTGAGGGACATGACCATATGTATATGAGATCTTTTCAAATGCTGAACAACGTTCCGATTAAGAATGTCAATACTGATGGGCAAGGAAATGTACTGAATCCCAAAGGGACCGTGTATCTAATGGGTAACTCGGCCGCTTCGANNAAATTCTATGCTATTAATCCAGACGCAGACACTTTTTTTGCAGCAAAAAACGATCAGCCCAACAAGAAAATGTTCGTGGATGTTTCCATTACAAGCGATGTACTGAAATTTACATCCTACACAGCAGTTAAAGATACACCCCTTGCCGTCTATGATGCTTACAGTATTAAACGGACTGACGTCAAACCAGGCATTGTTGAAAATCCAAGCGCAGTAAGACAGTCCGGGAACCGTGCAGTTCTTTCGTGGAAAGCGCCAGCAAATAGCTCCGAGCCGGTGCGAGGTTACCGGATTTACGAGAAAAATGATAAAGTCAGCACGAATTGGAGCGTGTATGTGCCGGCGGTAAGCGGTCAGAGTAGCTACAGCTATACATTAAACGGCATAGATTCTGCCAAAACCTACAATTTCGTTATTAAAGCAGTGGGGACAAGAAGTAATTCACTTCCAGCAGAAGCAGGAATCCAATGAATCCTTGAAAAACAAAATTACTAACCGAATGCACCCTGGTTAAAAGACACTAGCTCACGCTAGTGTCTTTTTCCTTCCAAGGGCAGTCTCATAAGGATACCTCATATTCTATTGCACGCCTAATAATGGATTTCTATTCACCTTGCAAGTAGCCATTTTCTTTAATTATCTGATTTTAGGGGAAAAAAATAAGCAGGGGCCTAAGGCCTCCTGCTTATTTAACATTTTCTCTAGACTTTAATCATATATTCCTTGCCTTCCTTACGTTTTTTAGCATATTCAGCTGTTGCTGTAAAAAGTACGTCGGAGGATGAATTAAGTGCTGTTTCAAAAGAATCCTGCAAAACACCTATGATGAAACC
>DOJM01000146.1:7123-12591 GCA_003529225.1 Paenibacillus sp. | reverse complement strand
CCCGTGTATCAATATAGCTCCACAGAATCCGGTCTCGCTGCTCGGGATCATGAATGAAGGAAGGGAAACGTTCATACGTCGATGGATCAATGACATTTCCGATTCTTAGGGAAACGACTTGTATGCCCGTTCTGCGCTGGAACATCTCCGCTGTCTGCTCATTTACAACCTTAGACAGACCGTAGCTGTCTTCAGGGAGTTGTGGATGATCTTCATCCATAGGTACATACTGCGGTCCCAACGGGTTAACCGCAAAACAGATGCCATAAGAGGATTCACTGGAAGCAATAACTGCTTTGCGAATGCCTAGGCCAGCAGCAGCCTCCAGAATGTTATAGGTGGATACTACATTATTTTGAAAGGTGACTTCACTCGTCTTTATATTTGCGGCTGGGATCGCAGCCAAATGCACAACTGCATCAGCGCCAGNNTCACCTAAGTTATTCAAATCAGCAATGATCGTTTGGCACAAGGAATCCGCGGATTTCTGTGTATCTACATTCACAACCTCATATCCTTGTTCTACAAAATGCCGAACCACCCATCTGCCGAGCATCCCGCTTCCGCCAGTAACAACTACTTTCGCCATGATCATATCTCCTTTTTTTATGAATCTATCTCTAGTTAAGAATCTCCTCAATTTTCTTCAAAATATCCTCGGAAAGCTCTATTCCCGAAGCCTTAACATTCTCTTCGACCTGCTGCGGACGGCTGGCACCCACCAGCGCACTAGCCACATTAGGCTGACGCAGAATCCACGCCAAAGCCAGATTTCCCATAGAAATATTCAGCTCCGCAGCTACCCTGCTTAGTTGGCGAACCTTTTCAATCTTCTCTTCTGTAATCGCCTTTTTCAACCGGTCCAGCTTAGCCGNNGATGTCCGCGTTATACTTTCCAGTTAACAGCCCTTGAGCCAATGGAGAAAAAACAACCTGTCCAATGCCACGGCGCACGCCGAGCGGAATAATTTCTTTCTCAATATAACGTTCGAACATATTATAAATCGGTTGGTTAACCACGATATGATCCAGCAAATAGCGGTCTGCTACAGCTAACGCATCTGTCATTTGCGCAGCAGTCCACTCACTTACACCGACATAATATACCTTGCCTTGACGAACCAGATCATCCAGCGCACGTAAGGTCTCTTCAATTGGAGTTTCCGTATCGAAACGATGGCAATACATAATATCCACGTATTCTACGCCGAGACGCTGCAAGCTTGCGTGACACTGTTCCGTAATATGCTTGCGGGATAGACCACGATCGTTAGGCCCCGTCCCCATTTCGCCAAATACTTTAGTTGCCAGCACATAGGATNNACCCTTTTCGTAAACATTTGCCGTATCAAAAAAATTCACGCCTAGGTCGTAAGCGGTTTCAATGGCTTTAACAGCATTATCTCTTTCTACGTATCCTCCGTATGTCAGCCAGCTTCCCAAACTAATCTCGCTAACTTTTAGGCCTGTTCCACCTAATCTACGATATTTCATAATAACTGCTCCTTTCCATAGCTCCGTGTTATGATTTCGGCAGGTTGCCTAACGCACATATTCATTCTAGAATAGTTTGTATATAATGGGAAGAAGTGAAATTTAATAATTATATTCCTAAAACCCCACTTACTATTGAATGTAATGTGGAAAAAACACTTGAGGTATTGGGCGGGAAATGGGCTTTTCTCGTACTAAGAGAGTTATTCGACGGCACCCAACGCTTTGGAGCGCTCCAGCGAAAAATCACTAATGTTAGCCCTCGTGCGTTGACCAGTACCCTTCGCCATTTAGAGGAACACGGTGTACTTGAGCGCCATGTGTTTCCTACCGTACCGGTTACAGTGGAATATTATTTAACTCCAAAAGGTGAGGATTTGCATCAAATTTTGAAGGAAATGAAACTATGGTCGGCCAAATGGACATAATATAAATGGTAGATTGTGATATGATCAAAATAGCCCCGGGATCATCGTTCCAGGGGCTTCTTTTTTACTATACGATCTAGTATTTATCCACAACCGCGCCGAGAACTGCCGTATTTACATATGGCTTTCCTTTGAGGCTTTGCAGCTCCTTCGCAGTTCCAGTAACAACCACTCCGAATAGCTGTACATCACTGGCATCCGGTGCCGCTTTATCCTTTTTCAAATAATTCGAGATTCTCTCAAATTCTCCGTAATACTTGCCCTCCTTCTGAAGCCCATATGTTAGGGATTGTAAAAAATCCTNNATATACTTGTCTTGCTGATTCCGGTAAAGCATATTTATTCGGGCTGCTGTCATTCGTAATAAACTCAAGCTTCTTTTTATTGTCATACGTATCTACCCAATACCATGTCTGTGTCAGCTCAGCTGGCAGCATTGTTTCAACTTCGGCCTGCGTATAGCTTTTATCAAACGAAACTGCCATCTCTACCAGCTTACTGGGATCCATTTGTTCGAGCGTAGGTAAGTCATTCAGCACTTTTTCGTTATAATTTACCCCAGGTACATAGAACATCATTTCCCGCTGTCCATTTTGACTGTTATATCCTCGGTAGTATTCATAATTTTGGCTGGTCATTACTGGATCAGGAACATTTATACTAGAGTATCCCCTATTAAGCAGAGAAAAGCGGCTGCTCATACTAAAATATAGTTTTTTCGTATCCCACACGACAGGTACACCCTCGACAACCTTGTACGTACTCAGTTCAACTTTGCCCGATAAAAATCCTAAATCCAGCTCAGTTCTCAGCTCATGAAGATTAGGACTGCTAATTTCCATCATAATCCTCTCCTCATCCAGACCACGCATCGCTAACCAACTTGTCAGTTGAGTGATACCGAGCATGCCGCCGAGCAATACAATAATGGTCACGATCAGTGAAATGACCGTATTACGGATCATTGTTCTTCGTTTTGCTTTCTTAATTATTTTGGAAAGATTCTCATCATCCTTTTGTTCCCATGGAGCTGTCATTCCGCTTCACCTCTGTACTTTTTTTGGAATTGCTTGCGGGCACGAAACAATGCCGATTTGACCGTATCCGTTGTGATCCCTAGGAGCTCTGCTATCTCATGATAGGACAGCTCCAGCTCGTACTTCATAATAATGAGCTGTTTGTGGAGAGGAAGAAGCTCATCTAGTACACGTTCGATGTCCTCTCGCTTCTCTTTTAACAGCACATGATCCTCCGGCAGTTCCATATCCGGCACATCCACATAGTCAATAGGAATGACTAATCGTTTGTTACGGCGGCCCAGATCGTAGTAACGATTAATCGCCACTTTATATAGCCATGCACTGAATTTGTTCTCATCAATGGAATCGATATACAATAGAGCCTTATACACCGTATCCTGTACGATATCTTCCGCGTCGGCTGCAGGTGCCCCGAGACGAATCAAGTATTTTTGGATTTCTAGCATTTTAGGTTGAAGTATCTGATGTAGCTGCCCGGGCTTCATCCTGCACCTCCCTTCGTATGTATAACGGTTAAGTTCTCGAAATGTTAGCTGATAGTAGAAAAAACTTCTAAAAGAAAAGTTTCGCAAAAAAATCCCCTTACCGCTAACAGTATATAGATACCGTATAGCGTAAGGGGGTGCTTTTAAAAAAATATTATTTATTCACTTATAGAAGATTCATTGATACTAGTAACATACGCTTTTTAGATACCAAGTCCGTATCAATTTTTAGGCCGGATATGCAGCTACACGTTCTTTAAACTCTGATGAAGGAACCATGCCCTGTCCTTCCTGCTTCCCATTGATAAATAACTTTTGAGACATACGGATACTTCTTATTTTCAAACCAAGAATCTCAACCGAATCATTGACCAACACTTTAATTCGATAGACTAATAGGGAAAAGGCAAGGATAAAAAACAACCCCATCCCAACTATTCCACGATATTTCATCGTCCTCAACCTTCAGGCTCCTCTCACCAGCGGTAATTCTACCATTGTACCCTGCTGCTCTCACAAAAATCTCTCAAAGTCCCGCCTGTAAGTTAATTCCAGTAACTGTTCACCAATCCCCTCCAAGCATCTCCAGCCCAAGCCGTACACGAATATCTTCTGCATTCTCAGTTAAATAAAGAGCGTAAGCTTTTATAATCGGCGACATTGAAGTTGAAATAGTAGAAATCCAAAGCCTGCTCCTAGTAGAAGCATGTCCAGCATAATCATCGAGTGATCGGTCTGAAGTGTCGGCACATAGCCCGCTCCAATGATACTAAAAACCATTCCGGAAACGGACCTCCCCACTCTAAATGACAGTACTCCCGCTGAAAAAAATCCTCCCTGCTTACAGGCGTTTCTCTTAATTGTGTGGAGACCAGAATAATCTCATCTTCAAACAGGAGATGTCTGGTCACCTTAGGATGTTCCGGCAGGGTCATATTTAATAGCAATCTGGACTATTCCATCCAGCAAAAGATCACGTATCATATAGCTAGAATCAATATAACTTAGGAATTTGATAGCTACCTTGGTATGATCACGTCTAAATGAAAGAATATGCTGCAGGTAATAATAATGCCATACGGACCCGGGTCCACTCAAAATGATGTAGTTCTCCAGTTCTTCGGATAGAGTCACCTTACTCTCTTCAAACAAACGAAGCATCCGCTCAGCATATGGAACAAAAGATATCCCTGCCTGCGTTAAGCAAACATTCCGGTTATCACGTGTAAGGAGTACCTTGCCCACGGAGTTTTCTAAAGCTTTTATTCTTGCGGTAACGGCGGACTGGGAGATATGTAGATGCTCTGAGGCCTTGGTGAAATTTCGAATTCTGCATANNCCAAAAAAGCTTCTAATTGAGATAAGTCCATGGATAACCCCCTCTATGATTCAAAATATTAATGATTACGATCTATTAAATTCGTTATACAAATTATATGTATTCAGTTATGATTTCGCTATATTTTTAAACTTATAAGTGCTGGAGGAATTTATATGGTTAGCAATGTCAGAATCGAACAATTATTTACGATTAAGGAATCTATTAATGAGCTTTCAAAGCTTCTAATACAGGTTGTGGAGGATGGGCCTCCGTTGGTTTCTTACCACCGCTAGATCCATCAGCTGCTACATTATATTGGCAAAATGTTTTGGCTCCCGATGTAATCCTTTTTATCGCAACAATGAATGATATTATCGTGGGAAGTGTACAACTACATTTAAGTACAAAAGCAAACAGAACACACCGAGCCGAAATCGCAAAGCTTATGACACACCCTAATTATCGTCGTAATGGTATTGCTCGTTCTCTTATGGAAAACGCTGAAGAAAGAGCTCAGCAGGAAGAACGATCGTTATTAGTGCTTGATACAAGAGAAGGTGACCCTTCCAACCTCCTTTATACTTCAATGGACTACATACAAGCTGGACGTATACCGAGCTATGCGATATCAGCTAATGGTGAATTACATGCGACGATTTTTTATTATAAAGTTATTGGCTAGACATTTTGAACTTAAAAA
>DOJM01000146.1:0-7078 GCA_003529225.1 Paenibacillus sp. | reverse complement strand
ACAATTATAAAACACCAAGTTATAGTATTGATAACACTTTTAATAACCATTTTCAAAAGTCTAGAGGTGAATAACATAAATCAAATCGCAAACAATTCTATTCGTGTTAAAAAGATAAATCAGGAGCTTATCAAGCAAGCCTTGAAATCGATGAAAGAAGGCACCAAATCAACGATTGCTACCGCCACCGGGTTAAGTATTGCCACTTGCGGAAATATTCTGAATGAGCTTATGGAGACTGGTGAAGTCATTGAGACGGAGCTGGAGGCTTCGAATGGAGGTCGGCCAGCTAGAAGATTTATTTATAATGCTGATTTCTCCTATATCGCATGTATCTATGCCACCATCGAAGATGGTCAGCAATCCTTAACCTACGCAGTGACCAATTCCGTCGGCGAACGTGTAGATGATGGAAATATCGAAGCTGAGAATATTGACGCTACAACCTTTGATCATTTAGTAGGCACACTAATTCAAGCCTATAACAACATCAAAGCCGTTGGTATTGGAATCCCGGGACTAGTTCACCGAGGTGTCATTAATATTTGTGATATCAAGACTTTAATTCATGCTCCCTTAGAGTCACTCCTCAGAGAGAAATACGAGGTTGAAGTCACCGTCGAAAATGACATGAATCTAACCGTTTACGGATTCTATAAACAGCAGGATTATGAAGAGGATAAAACCATCGCCGTAGTGACCTTTATCAAGGGAGCCTTTCCAGGTGCAGGGATGATGATCGACGGGCATATTCACAAAGGGAATACTAGATTTGCTGGCGAAGTCTCTTTTTTACCTTTTGGAATCTCGCGTGATGAGCAATTCAGTCGTTTGGGTCAGACAGAAACGTTTATCCCCTTGGCAGCTCACACCATCTCGTCCCTGACGGCAATTATTAATCCTGAGACGATAGCGCTCACAGGTGAACAAGTTAGACAAGAGGATGTGCCGAATATCTATCAAAGTTGTCTGGAAGTCATTCCAGAGGAGCATATGCCCCACTTAATTGTGCTGGATCAACCTGATAAGCATTATATGAATGGATTAATTGCGATCACACTTGAAAGCTTGACCTATTCGTTGCAGCTGGTTGAGAAGCGCCGGTAAGTATTTTTTATGACCCTAACATTTGCATCATGGATTGGATCTAAAACCAACAAGAACTTCAGGAGGAATTACGAATGGCAACAAACAAAGAGAATATGATTGCAGGAAAGCTTTACATGGCTGGTGGAGAGGAATTAGCTAGAGATAGCAAAAAATCCAGAATGCTCACTCGTTTATTTAACAATACGACGGAAGAACAAGGCGAATATAGAGTAGAATTACTTAAGCAATTATTCGAGTCTACAGGTGAATCGTTGCATGTTGAGCCACCCTTCCGCTGTGATTATGGCAGCAATATTACCGTCGGAAATAACTTTTACGCCAATTTCGACTGCATTATCCTGGACGTAGCAAAAGTAACGATAGGTGAGAATGTTCTCTTTGGACCTAGAGTAAGCGTATATACCGCTGGCCACCCCATTGATGCGGACGTTCGTATTAGTATGCTTGAATTCGGTACACCGATTACCATTGGAAACAATGTCTGGGTTGGCGGAAATGCCGTTATCAATCCCGGGGTAAATATCGGCAACAATGTAATCATCGGCGCAGGCTCCGTCGTTACTAAAGATATCCCTGACAATGTAATCGCGGTGGGGAATCCTTGCAGAGTGCTAAGAGAAATTACAGAGGACGATCAACAACACTGGGAAAAGCTTAAAGAAGAGTACTACAGAGACACCGTGCAATAAAGATACCCGATTCTGGAGGTTCTCACGTTGAAAAAGCGCTTTGGCGGATTTAATAAGGTTTATGCCATGCAATTGGCAACGATTTTTTTGGGGTTTATTGTGTTTGGAATATCAGAAAACATTAAAGGGCCAGCCATTCCAAGAATTCAGTTTGACTTCAATTTGGATGAAAAGCAGCTAGGTACCCTTTTATCCCTAAACGCTCTAGGTTATTTAATCGCCTGTTCCTTTACAGCTGTATTGGTTCGTAAGTGGGGGATCAAGGCTGTCAGTATTATTGCTTTCGCATCCATGATATTCTCTGGGGTTCTAATTTACATCTCACATAGCTATCCTCTCTTCTCGGCTTCATACTTCCTAATGTATATTGGAAACGGAATGCTTGAGATTGGGCTTGCCATTCTGGGAGCACGTATTTTCGTTAAAAATACCGGGACCATGATGAACTTATCCCATTTCTTTTACGGGTTTAGTTCAACGTTAGCTCCCCTACTGGCAACAGGGCTGATGACGGTAAGTATATTCGGTCATACTCTGGATTGGCGCGGAATGTATCTAGTAATGCTTAGCCTTTCTTTACTGCCTATTCTATTTGCTTTACGGAGTACGTTTCCGGGTGACGATCTTCCATATGAGGACCGTATTCCCTTAAAAACGCTTGTCCGAGATCCTGCTTTATGGCTAATGGTTCTTATCCTTTCCTTCGGAGTAGTGTCGGAGCTTGCCGTAGGCGGATGGCTCGTAAATTTCCTTGAAAAAGCATACCTGTGGGATACGGTTACTGCTTCTGGGATGCTGTCGACCTTCTTTCTCTGCTTCTCGTTAGCAAGACTCCTGCTNNGATAAAATTGGATTTAACCTATCGCTTATCATATTTTCAGCCTTCTCTGCCTTGTGTACATTTGCCGCAATTTTGGGTGGAGAAAAGCTCGCCTTTCTATTCGCCGCAGCAGGCATCGGGATTGCGATGATTTATCCAACGGTTATGGCTTTTATCGCAAAAAGATATCCACATGGTAGCGACACCGCCATCACATTTACAGTCACTTTAATGGGAGTGGGTAGCGTAATCGGCAACTATGCTATAGGTGCTGTGATCGAAGGCGTGAAGCGGCTTTACGGTGCGGAGTCACAAACAGGCTTGCTACGTGGCCTTCAAGCTGGCTATGGTTTTATCGGATTATGTGCAGCGATATGCGCAATATCAGGTTGTATTCTATATCGTTATTTACATCGCCGCCAAGAACTTATCTGACCTCATCTATATCACTTAAAAAACCTGTCGATTTAATCGGCAGGTTTTTTGGATATCAACTATAGCTTCCCTGTATGTGCTGCACCGAACGGCGAGCTAAGATCATCATCTGCTCTCGCGATTCCGCCAAGACACCTACTGCAGCCCACTCATCAGCTCCAGTATTTTTCTAACAATTTGCTCCTCTTCGTTGCTCACCTTTTCCGTTGCCAATTCACCAAGCTCTGTGTGTTCTCCAACACAAACCGAATGAGCGGAATGTCTAAACATTTCTATGTCGTTAGCATCGTTACCAAAGGCGATAAATCGCTGCATTTCTACGCCTAATTGTTGTAATCCTGACCATTTATTCACTCCTTTAGGGCTAATATCAATAATGTCCTCTTGACCATGTCTATAAATCACAACAGGTAGTTTATGTAGCTGATCTAATAACTGTTCTCCGTTTAGGCTATTCAAAATAACTATTTTCACAAGCTCATCCAGCTCAGATGGACTTACATTTTTGGCGCGTTGTTCTGGATCTACATTTCTTCGAATGGGATGATCATCAGAACCCGAATATGAATAATCCCAGTGACTGTCAATCAAATAAGCTGCATTAAACTCTTCTATTAATTTCAAGAGGATGTCCGAAGTTTGCGCGTCAAAATGTATCGTCGAAATAACCTCTCCACCTTTTGCAATATATGCACCATTCCCGCCAACCATAGAAAAATGGTGCATATGTGCAGGCAACACAGGCAACAAATCACGAATAGGCCGGGCTGACGCAAAAATAACCTCATGACCTTTTTCAATTAGAGTTTCCAAGGCTTGTACGATTCGTTCACTCAAAGGTTTGCCGCTAAAACATATGGTTCCATCTAAATCAAAAATAAATTTCATCGTCTATATCCTCCCCTTTTTCTCTATAATAACGAGTTCGTATATAATAGAAAGGACCGATGTCCAAAAAGGAGTACGCAATGAAAACTATTCAGGATCCAAATCTTATAGCACATTACATTACCCAATTTAATCTAAATCAAGTATTCACGATATCAAAACATGCTTTAATTCAGTTACGTGTCTATGAGCAGAATGAAATCATTTTGCATGAGGGCGATGAGCTGGACGGAATTTATTTTCAAGTGGAGGGGCGTACTAAGGTTTCTTCTAGTGTGGGAACGGGAAAATCCTTATTATTACGGTTCTGCTCACCCTTGTCATTATTTGGGGACATTGAATACGTGCAAGAGGTTGTAGTCCAATCACAAGTGGAAGCCGTACAGCAAACCACCCTCTTATTTATCCCGAAACAAAAGGTTGAGTCTGACCTAATGGATAACCATAGCTTTAAAGACTTATTACTGAAACATCTCTCCTACAAGCTTCTAACCTGCACATCCGCATCACGAACGAACTTACTAGGCGCTGTCGAGGAACGACTTGCAAGTTATTTATTAACGATACAGCTCCAACGGGAGTTTGGAAAAGAAATTCAGACACCTTATATCCCAGATATAGCTTCGTTAATTGGGACTACTCCCCGCCACTTAAACCGTGTCATTCAAAGATTCACCGACATGGAGATCTTATATAAAGTTAAGCAAGAAATTGTCGTGCTCGACTGGGAACGTTTGGACAAAATGTCTAACGGAATAAGATTTGAATAACTTAAAAGGCCATCATTCAATTGAGGATAAAATGATCGATGTCATCATAACGGATATCGATCTTTTCTCCGTTTCTTTTGACAAGATTTATATACAGAGGGNNCATCATTGATTTCATATTTACGGATGTACAAACCTGAGCCAACCTCTTCAAAGGGATAACCTTCAAAATCCTTCCACGACAACGCCTCGCCTTGCTGGGCTAGATCCCGCACTTCATCCATGGATAATATCGCAGCTTTTTTATCACCACAGGCTGAAAGTATAATCGTCAAAGCAAACAATAACAGCATTATCAAGTTACGCTTCCTTCTCATTCATAAACCTCCAAACTCCATATTTTGTTATTTATAGGAAAATATAAGGTAATAATAACATAGCTTAGACTAGATGTTAAAAAGGAGTAAATCCCTTTTGGGGGTGCTTTACTCCTTTTAAAATCTTTAATTGGGAGGGATATTGGATTCCAGCTTCTTGCGTACGTCTTCCGCTAGCTTATGCATTGCGTCCATTTGAGTCTGATTTCCAAACGCCTGATATACCTTATAGGCTGTCTGCGCCTTCGCAATCTGATCCCGCGCCAGGTAGATATCCTTCAGTTTACTTTGCGCGGCTATGAGCCATCTGATCATCTCTCTTACTTTTAGTGGATTTATAATCTCATTTATAGCGGACAAAGGCGAGTTTGGCTATTGAAGCTGAAAAGTTAATGATTCAACTTCTCTCATTTCGTAATTGCTCCGCCGTCCCGACGAAACTGCTTGGGGGTCAAGCCAGTGTATTTTTTAAATAACTTTGTATAGTAACTTTGGCTGCAAAATTTAAACATCAAAGCGATTTCGGAAATAGACTGATTCGTATGAATGAGNNCGGCATACCCGTTTCACGCTTGAAGCGGTCGGACAAATAACTGGGATGCACACCGACATGCCCGGAGATCAGGCTAAGGTTCAAATCTTGAAACAAATGCTCGCGTATAAAATATACGGATAGATTGACAATATGTGAATAGTGAAGGTTCTCCTTCTGCTGGCGCATCACTGTAATGAATTGCAGGACCATTTCATATTCGTATCGATGAAGTGCCTCAAGCTCCGTCGTAGCTTCCACCGCACGGATGAACGTATCACTCAGCTGAAAACCGGTCTCAGGGTCAACACCACCCCGGATAATCGCACGTGTAAACAAGGTGCAGGATGCAATCATAGCGTTTTTCTTGGAGCGAAGCGGATATCGGGCTAGCGTAGCAGCTTCCATTGCGTTAATTCTATGCAGTGCTTCCAGTGCCCGGTTCTCGTCACCGAGTCGGATAGCTTCCAAAAGCTCATGTTCATAATCCAGCGGAGGATGGACAAATCCCTCTGACAGATCCACAGAACGGGTGGACCAATATTCCGGCAGTTTATGTTTTCCTTTAAGTTGATCCATACTTGATACCTCACCTAAAAATTTTGATAATATCCTAAATGATTTAGTATAATTCTAGCCCTTTCGGACTTAAAATTCAATTCATAACCATCAAGGGAGGAAACATAAGCATGAGCTGGAGCATTGCCAATCAGGGATTGTCGGCAGATACCCTACTGAATTTGGAAAGTATTTTTGCGCTGGGGAATGGATATTTGGGCGTGCGTAGCAATTTTGAAGAAGGGTATTCCGATAAAGAAATCCGCAGTATCCGCGGAACATATTTGAACGCCTTTCACGATGTGATTGACATTCCCTATGGGGAGAAGCTATTCGCCTTTCCAGGTACCCAGCAAAAACTGGTTAATATTATAGATTCCCAAGGGATAAATATTTATATAGGCGAAGATATGGAGCCATTTGCACTTACAGCAGAGAGTGTCCTCGCCTATGAGCGTAACCTCCATCTGGACAAGGGATACTCGGAGCGTAAAATCCACTGGAAATCCCCCTCCGGTAAAGAACTCAAGCTGCATTTCCGTAGACTTGTTTCTTTGACTACCCGTGAACTTTTTGCCATTCATCTGACTGTTGAGCCTGTCAATTTCAGCGGTCCAATCCGGGTTGTCTCTCGTGTAAATGGCGATGTTAGCAACTATACTAACCCGAATGACCCGCCTGTAGCTGCAGGACATTCCAAACGCCTGNNTATGTATACCTGGAGAACGAGACGATGGCTTCGGCCCTGCGGACCTCCTGTGTTACCCGGCATGAATGGGGAGGTGACTGGCAGGTTGAAACTCAGGCTGGAGAAACCGATGCTACAGTGACGGCAACCGCCTCCTTGTCTTGGCCACTATCGCTGACCAAATGGAATGTTTATACCGATACACTACGACATGAACAAAGACTTGTAGATACCGGTATTCAGATACAGGAATCATTGAAGCATTTCTCCT
>DOJM01000168.1 GCA_003529225.1 Paenibacillus sp. | reverse complement strand
GGAATCGAGGGACATTTTCATTAACTGTAGATAAAGAAGGGAAGGGGACCCTGCAAGAAGGGGGAGTAAATCCTTCACTTACAATTGATATTCCTACCTTAACAACCATGTTAATGGGCTATAAGCGGCCAACCTACTTGGCTCGAATCGGACGTATTCAGACAGATGAAGCCACGATTCATTTGCTGGAAGGATTGATTAGACCAGAGCATCCTTATTTCTCTGATTATTTTTAAATATGTTACCCTTTAAAGCATACTCTAATGAGTGTGCTTTTTTGCTCTTTTTATAGTAGAATAGTCTCTCAGCAACACAATATGATATGAGGTGTAAGAAATGGCAATTAATTTTACTAAACCAATGATCACTAAATTACAACAAGAAATTACCGAGCTCGAAAACAAAATCAAGAGTACTCAGAACAAAAAAGAAAAATCTAAATTCAAAATTAATCAATTAGAACAGGATATGAAATTTAGCAAGTCTCACACGGATTTGAGTAGTAAAATGTCGCGAATCAAAAAGCTAAACGATGAGATAAAGATCTTAAATCGTATGCAAGCGGATCTTTCAAAAGAGTTAACCGCAAAGAAAAACTCGCTAAAGAAACTCCAAGTGAACGAAACTGCATCTGTTACAAATGATCCTGCAAAAGAATAAATTGAATATAGCTTGCACAGATAGAAACCGCGCTCCTTGCGGTTTTTATTTAAATATAATAAAGTAAGTTATTCACTTATATTTTATATCAAATATTTCTCTCTTAAACTCTTACCGTCCATATAAGGGCGCTTGTTTTATCGGCTCATCAGTTTCCCCTCGTAACAATGAAATCTCATGCTTATAAGGCGGGTTGACATATTTCTTTTCACCGATGGAGGGGGTCTCTAGGAGCTTAGGAATGGTTGCTAGCTGTGGATGGTGGACTACATATCGAAGCGCCTGAAGGCCGATATATCCATGTCCGATATTTTCGTGCCTGTCTTTTCGTGAGCCGATGATATTCTTTGAATCATTTACGTGAATGACCTTTAGGCGCTCTATTCCAATTACGCGATCAAATTGATCCAATATGCCATCAAAATCTTCCTTCACATTATAACCAGCATCGTGGATATGGCAAGTGTCCAGACAAATAGACAGGCGCTCGTTATGAGTAACTCCATCAATGATCGCTGCTAATTCCTCAAATGTAATTCCGCATTCACTACCTTTTCCCGCCATGGTCTCTAATGAAACCTGAACATTTCGTTTATGGGATAGCACTTCGTTCAAGCCTTCTACAATTCGAGAAATTCCGGCCTGTGGACCCGCACCAACATGGGAACCGGGATGCAGGACAATTTGTGTAGAGCCTAAAGCTTCCGTTCTAATAATCTCTGATTGAAGAAACTCAATACTATGTTCAAAGACCTGAGTGGATAGCGTATTCCCTAAGTTAACAATAAATGGAGCATGAACAACGATATTAGAAATGCCATTTTCTTTCATGTGAGCTTGTCCAGCTTTAACATTCAAAGCTTCAATGGGTTTACGGCGAGTATTATGAGGAGCTCCGGTATATATTAGGAAGGTGGTCGCTCCATAAGATGCTGCCTCTTCACTAGCTCGAAGGAGCATCTTTGGTCCAGTCATGGATACATGTGACCCTAGGAGTAAAGTCATCTGGTTTAACACTTCCTTTCTTCAGAGAAGAGATCAGTATTTAGTCACTGTAGGCCTATTAATATTTGTAAATCGACCTATTTGTATGTATTTAAGCTTAGGTATAGGTTGTCTCGTCCGAAGATCTCCTAGGGGAGACAACCTTATCAACCCAACATGATCGCTATTCAGTGGCGGTAATCGTCTCGCCTTGGATCGGCTTCAATCCGTTCTCCCACCTAACAGGGATTGAACGAGAGTTGAACAAATCTACTCCGTCAGAAATCTGGAAATGTAAATGGGGCTCACTAGTGTTGCCTGAATTACCTGTCAGTCCAATGATATCGCGTTTTTTGACTTTATCGCCTGGCTTAACTGGAATTGAACCTTTTTGTAAATGCGCTAGATGGCTGTATTCACCACCGTGATCGATGACCACGTTATTGCCTGTTGCCTGGTTTGGATTCATCACACCGACGGGCTCATTATCTTTAATATCATTCACAATCGATACGATTGTACCATCTGCAGGTGCGAGAATATTTTTCCCAAAGGCATAATAGCTTTTGTTTTTCAGCTGATCGCCTTTATAAGAATAGTTCTCCTTGGCTTGGATGAAATCATAAGCGTAACGCTGGATCTCTACTTCATAATGATAATTTACGAGAACATTCTCTCCGCCCCAAAATACAAACCAGTCACCTTCAAAAGGCAATGCGTATTCATGCTTGCTAAGTGTCGAGTCGGTTTCAGGGGATGATGTCAGTTCTTGAATCTGGATTAATGAAATGGTTCCATCCGGATCAAACATTCCGATAAGCCCTTTATTACCTGTATCACTCACCCAAGTACGTCGATCAAATCCATTAAGCTGCATATCAGAAGCTTTATTCAGTGTCTGGATATCCTTAGTGAATTCCTTAGCGGTCTCAGCTAATTCAGTTTCACTAACCTCATCTTTCAAAGGCTGACTAAAGTGGGCGTACATTTCTTTATAGTTCCCTTTCAGCAGAAAATTTGGCAGATCATCAGGTAGGAACATTGTTTCGTTTGATTCTGCAGCTGAACTGGATGTTTGCTCCACTTTCACATTATTTTTCATATCCGTTTTTCCTCCTCCACAAGCTGTTAATAGTAAGGCAAGTGATCCTATTGCCAAAACTGTTTTTGCTGACATTCCCGGTATGCTGATAATTTTTTTAGAGCTATTTTTCAAGAATATCGCCTCCCAATAGTCAAATTATAGCAAATGAGTCTTATCTCTTCTGAAACACAGTATTAATACGAACTTAACTTTTTATGTAGTAGACGAATACGAATTAAGCTTCTGTTAAGGTAAGTGCGATTGATAGCGTCAAGAATCATGCTATGATGATAAAAACAAGGGCTATTTGGAAAGGGA
>DOJM01000560.1:1743-3641 GCA_003529225.1 Paenibacillus sp. | reverse complement strand
TGTTATTATGCTTAACCGTAGCAGTAGGGAACGTCTGGCAGAACTAAGAAGCCGATACGGCGTAATAGGTACAAATGATCCTGAACAAAAAACAGATTATCTAAGGAATTCACCAGTAATCGTGTTAGCAATGAAACCAAAAGACGCTGCAGAAACGCTACGAGGACTAGGCCCTCTTCTTTCTCCTGATCAGATCATAATCTCTGTAATTGCTGGGCTGTCCATTCGAACGATGCAAGGTCTGCTTGGCAAAAAGCAACCCATCGTCCGTACAATGCCGAATACTTCTAGCTCCATTGATCTTGGCGCCACCGGCATAGCCTTCTCCAAAGAAGTCGATGAGAAAGGCCGACGCCTTGCACTCAACATCTTTGAAGCCGTTGGACTTACAACAGTCATTGATGAAGAACGCATGGAGACCTTAACGGGTATCTCCGGCAGTGGGCCTGCCTATATTTATTATATGATGGAAGCAATGATCGCCGCAGGCATCCGTGGTGGATTGCCGCTTGACCAAAGCACACAGCTAACTGTTCAAACGGTGCTAGGTGCTGCCAGAATGGTACAACAGACGGGTGAGAATCCAGCTACGCTGCGTAAGAAGGTCACTTCACCGAATGGCTCTACACAAGCAGCGATAGAAGTGCTCGAGCAAGGAGAGTTCTTTGAAACTGTCATTGCGGCAGTAAACCGATGTGCCGAACGTTCCCGTGAAATGGGCGCTTCGCTTGAGAAAGAGCTGCATTCGTAAAACTANNTTTCAAGTAACGGCCATGATTAGCTCGTTATAACATTTCCATAAGTATCTCGAACAATCACTTTAACATTAGCCGGAGCCCCAACAGTCACATCCAGCGTATTCCTAGAATTATCGAATAGCAGATTTCTAGGAGTTTCCCCTAAAATGATGTATAGCGTATTCCCAACGCGCTTAGTTTGAAGCAGCTGTTGCTCTTGTGATTCTTGCAGCTTCCCTATATTTGAAGAATAACTTCCAAATACATTCAGCTCGTTTCCACCCGTTTGATCCACTTTAATTCCATAAGGCTCAGCTGCTTGGATAATGATGGTACTAACGCCTTCTGGAACGGCTCCCTTCCAATCTGGCAATACATATCTTTCTTCCACAGCTGAAATGGTACGGCGAAATTCCTGTGTTAATCCTAAAGAACTAAATCCCGCAAAAACCAAACAACATACAGCTATAAACCCTACGAACAGAACGCTTATCACGTCATAATACATTTTTCCTTTTCCACGAAACCATAAAGTGTATATCACAATTTCTAAACCTAATAATATAAAAATGATCGGCCACCAAGCAAGCGTTGTCTCAAACACTTCCGCGCCCCTCCACTGCGAGACCATNNCAATCCCATCGACAACGTTCCCACACGCCACCGTCTTGATTTATCTTCAGTAACTGGATGCTCACTCGGAACAATAACGCCTTGCTGTAATTCTGTCGGATTATTCAAGAATGACCACCTGTCCCTTTTCTCCCTTTATTGTTCTTGCTTCCCGCCATCAGCTTCAGACCACCGCCAATCAACAGCACAGATACGATAATGGTCCTGAAATATTCATTGACCCTATACTCCAAGCGCCATTCAGGAAATCTGATCTCAAGCGCAGGAACTGCGACATTAACTACAATGTAATACAGTCCTAGACACATCAGAGCAGCTCCAAGCCATCCTTGATGATTTAAAAATCCTTCTATGACTGGCTTATCCTGCAGGGGTTCACGTCCATGTCGGCTGACAAGCTGTAAGCCATCGAACAAACTGTAAAACCAAATGACTGGGATCAGGAAGAAGAGTAGCGTTAAACGCAGTAGGTCCATGACATAAATGCTTCCTAGGAATAGTAACATGAGCTGTAATCCTCTTTTTTGA
>DOJM01000560.1:1330-1737 GCA_003529225.1 Paenibacillus sp. | reverse complement strand
TTGCCAAAACTTTGCTACGGCGCCCCTCCTCTCGGCCAGCCTCCATCTCTTCGAACAAAGTGCGATCTACCAGCTCTTCTCCAGCTTGCTTGCGATGGATTAATTGAACCGCATCAAACATACAATATAACCAAATCACTGGTAATACACCAAATAGGAGAAGGAATGCATCACTTGATGTAATCCCTGCCAGGAATAACATCACGGTCATGAAACCGAAAAAGGAAATGAGGAAAGACAATCCTCGCTGCATCAACCCCATATGAAAATGACCCAATCCTGGAATGAACGATAATAAGATTACATGTACACGCTCATTATCCTCTGTCTTAACGGGCATTGAAGAAAAATCAAACTTCGATCCATCTGGTGTCATTATCGGAGCAGGCATCTGCAGCATTTTAACC
>DOJM01000560.1:0-1258 GCA_003529225.1 Paenibacillus sp. | reverse complement strand
GGCCTTCAGCCACAGCTATTAAGAATGACATAAACAAGATGCCAAAGCTTAACAGAAGATAAACAATTCCCTGTGGACGTTTTCCGATATAATAATGACCTGCTCCAGGAATCAAATTAAGAAAAAAAGCCTTTAATTTACTACGCTGCTGTTGCATGTTTCATTTCTCCTCTCATCACTTTCTGCTGCCCATTAGCTGATCCAACCATCCGCTAGTTGCCTGTATGACTTGCTCGCTGAATGATAGGGAATTATCTTTTTTAGGGATCATTAGCTCCATTTGACCTGTGTGCAGCTTATCAAACATACCCGATGACATTATCAACAGCGTAAGTGACGCGGCAACCGCATAATGAAAGATTGTCTTTTCATACCAGCGATATCGCCGTCCCCCTTCTTCAACCGTTACTTGTTCCAATGCTGCAGATGATTCCGTCAGGTTAGCCCAATCTCCCATGACTCTCTCTGTAAAAACAGACGAATTCTCCAATGAAGGCAGATCCTCCTGTAGCTCATCCAACATTTTCATGTATGAAGTAAACGTTTCTTCATCTTCCAGCAGCAAACGTTCCCAATCTTCTCTGATCGCCTCGTCCATGTGACCTTCAATATAAGCTTTTGCTTGTTCCCGTTGGATTAGATCGTCTCCACGCTTCATCATAGCCATTCGTCCTCCTTCCAATGATTTCGAATCCATTGTCTCGCCCTATATAATCTGGACTCTACCGTCTTCAGGGTAATTCCCTGCTCTGCAGCAATATGATCATATTTTTTATGTTCCAGATAATAAGCTACCATAATTTCACGATGAGTCTCAGGCAGGCTATTGATTTCACCGAGCAGCCGATCCATCCGATCACGGCGTATCACACCTGACAACACATCCTCTTCGTTGGAAGCGGTCTGGCTCAGTACAAGCTCATAGTCAACAGGAAGTTCCCTAAGTCGATCACGTTTACGTTTAGCATCAATTGCCTTATTTAAGGCGATCCGTGTAATCCATGACTTTAAGCCTTGNNAGCATCTTCAGCCATTTTGACATCGCGTAATACAGAATAAGTAATTTTGTAAATTTGCTGACTGTATGTATTTACAAATTGACGGAATGCATCCTCGTTACCTTGGCAAATCCGCTGGATTAATACCTCTTCTTCAATGACTCTCCCCTCCTTCCCACAGCAATAGACGCGCCCGATTACAACTACCCCTGCATTTTTTTATAAAAATATTAAAAAGAACCGCACTGACTTTAGCGATG
>DOJM01000311.1:5132-5424 GCA_003529225.1 Paenibacillus sp. | reverse complement strand
AACGGCTATTATCAGAAATTAAGATTCCAACAGCCGGAGCTGGTGGTTCCTCCAGAAATTTCAGCAGACTATTGGCAGCTTGTACCGTCATTTTGTCTGCTCCATCTATAATATAAACTTTCGGATTCACACCCTCTGACCGATAGGAAAAGACGCGCTGCAGCTCACGGATTTGATCTATTTTTATACTTGCTCCATCTGGCTGCAGCAGTGACAAATCAGGGTGGTTTCCATGCTCTACTTTGCGGCACTCCAGGCATTCCCCACAGGCATCGTCCTTGCTCTGGGTACA
>DOJM01000311.1:0-5037 GCA_003529225.1 Paenibacillus sp. | reverse complement strand
CGTCCTTATAAGGACGGTAAGTGTTTAATCGAGAAATATAAGGATAAAGTATAGTGTAAAGCATATACTTTCTTATATTTTAAAAAGAAAGGTTGATTAACAATCCGCGAATTTCTCCAACGCGTCCCAACAGATCTATCCGGCCTTGTTCACTATTCAGTAAATCATCTGCCATAGATAGCAAAGCCGAATCAATTTCCTCAAGCAGCTTGTAGCGCTTGCCACGGCCACGTCGATCCCATCCGCGTGTTTCTTTTAGAGTAACGCCTCTTCGAGCCGTTTCTTCCAGAAACCTTTTGATCATCATCCGGTAAATGGTAAGCTCACGAATCGTCATAGACTTAGATAAACGATCCCCTTGAGACTGTATTTCTTTAATCTGGCGGTTCAATTCATCTTTAGTTTTCTGTTCACTTTGTTGCTGAAAAACATCAGAGAACGTTTTTTGCTGAACGGGTTTGTTAGCCCCTTCTGCATTTGGCATCTCACTCTTCAAGGGCCTATACCCCGGATTGATCTTCAAAGGTTATCTCCGCCCTTTTTATAAATGGCTTGCTAATCTATATTATACTTAATAATGTTCAAAACGATCTACAGGAAGTACGAATACAGTAGCTCCACCCACTTGTACCTCAACAGGAAGTGGCAAATACGAATCCGTTGTTCCACTCATCGGTGTTACCGGAGTGACTAACTGCTCACGCACTTTACAGCTGTTACGGATTACGGTCAATACGGATTCAATCTGACTGTCTTCTACCCCGATCATAAATGTCGTATTCCCTGCCCGTAGAAAGCCACCTGTACTTGCAAGTTTAGTAGCACGGAAATTGGCTTTGACTAGCTCACTGGACAACCGGTTACTGTCTTTATCCTGGATAATTGCAATGATCAACTTCATCTTCGCATTCCCTCCCAATATTTTTATGGTGTATTACTACTTAGAGCTACTCGTAGTAACCCTTACTTCATAAGCACACGCCTAGTTATATGTTACTTCTCTTAGTATATTAGACAAAACACCTTAAAAACCCTTTAATACTCTCTCTTCAAGAGTTCTCACGATATCTTGTTCTACCATATGAATGGGGCGATTAGCATCCAGAACTACTATTCTTTCCGGATTTGCTTCAACTAATAATTGATAGCCTTCACGAACCTTCTTATGAAAAGAAAGGCTCTCCAGATCCAGACGATTCACTTCCCGTTCTTGATTCGCGGCAATCCGTGACAACCCTAGCTCTGGGTCTACATCCAGATAAAAGGTTAGATCCGGCATACGGTCCCCTATCGCAAAACGATTAATGCTCCATACCTCTTCTATTCCGAGTCCTCTCGCATGTCCTTGATAAACAAGGCTGCTGTCTACAAAGCGGTCACAGAGCACAGTAAGCCCCTCTCTAAGAGCTGGTTCAACGACTTCGGCGAGATGTTGGCTTCTTGATGCAGCGTATAGCAATGCCTCTGTACGTGCATCCATTGCTGTATGGGCAGGATCTAGAATAATGGAGCGTATCTTCTCGGCGATTTCAACGCCACCCGGCTCACGTGTAATTCGATAAGGCATGGACCGGTTCTGTAAATAGGCTGCCACTCTGCCTAGTACCGTTGTTTTTCCGGAGCCTTCGCCCCCTTCTAATGTTATGAAGAAACCTTCTTTTCCCACTTATGCTTCTCCGCCCTTCTGAATGTTGTATACCTCAATACGCTGCAAGACCGGATCAGCAGAAGCCTGAAATTTGGCGCCTCCTTTGGCTAAACCAGCCAGTCTTCTTTGTATCTGATCTGTGATCACTTCACCCGGATATAATATTGGGATGCCCGGCGGATATGGAATAACCATCTCCGCTGCTACTCTGCCCATGCAATGTTCAAGATCAATGCTTTCAATCTCATTCGCTGACACCGGCTTCAATGAGAAGGGGACAGGAGCTGGGATTTGTAAAGAATGGAAATTGTTCCACGTGGAATTATTGCGAGAGTCTGGTTTGCTAACGGTATGAGATGATACGGAAGGCTCCTCCGAATCTATTTCCCACAGCACCTGCAGCAAATGATCTGCATCTCCAGCCTTTGATCCAAGGCTGAACAGCAGCACTACGTGTCGATCATCGCTCATCTCCGGCACGCAGCCCTTTGCTTCGAGCTTGCGCTGCAGCTCGAAGCCGCTCAGGACCCCGGTGACGTCATAAATGACGACTTTAAAGGGGTCCTGTGTCACGTACGCCGCCAAAGAATCAGGCGGCGTATTCCGGTGCAGCGGCTCTGCCGGCTGCACTAGTCCGTAGCGCGGCAGCTCCGCGAGCCCGCGCCGCAGGACGTCCACGGCGGCCAGCCCCGCCGTGAAGGCACCCTTGCCCCGGCTGTGCAGCAGCCGCCNNCGAGCCGCTGCCGGAGCAGGGCGCGGTCGAGCCGCGGCCCTTGGACATGCAGCATAGCGCCCATGGTCATCGCTGTGAGCATCTTGTGCGTGGACTGCACGACACCGTCCACGCCACAAGCAAGTGCCCCGGCTGGTAGCGCCGGGTGCTGCCCGTAATGCGCCCCATGCGCCTCATCCACAAGCAGCGGTACACCGCTGTCGTGACAAATACGCGCGAGGGGCGCAAGATCACTACCCATGCCGTAATAATTCGGCATGGTAACAAGTACAGCTGCGGCCTCAGGATAGGCTGCAAGTGCAGCCTTAACAGCTTCTGCCGCCGGCGCCACTGCCAAGCCGCTGAGTGGATCAATCAGAGGCTCCAGAAATACAGCGCGTACTCCAGCCAACATCAGTCCATGAATGACTGACTTATGCACATTGCGTTGAACAATCATAATCATTCCAGGCTCGGGACAAGCGGTTAGAATAAGAGCCAGATTGCCAGCTGTGCTCCCTCCAACCAGAAAAAAGCTTTCCTCTGCTCCAAAGCAATCTGCTGCCAACTCTTGCGCTTCCTTGATAACTCCCTCAGGATGATGAAGATCATCCGTTCCGGAAATTTCCGTAACATCATACTTCATTACCTCATCTAAAAAGCCAGCGCCTTCAACGCCATCATATGCCTCTCCATTCTTATGACCTGGNNATGATCTATTACCCATAATTCTATATTGTTCCAGCATTTCGTATATAGGCGCCCTACAACGTTGTAATTTATTCATATTAAATTCCTTCCCATAGGGTTCCTTCTATTTTAACGTAAATATTCGCAAACGCATACGCTTCAGTGTAAAAGCGGCCCTTTGGACAACAAAACGGCTCCTCCCGCTTGAAGAACGAGGAAGCCGTGTATTGAATATTACTAATGCAGCCTTCGTATCTTTCATCCAGACCGCTCTCTTAATTGCACCATTTACCAGAACTACTCTACTTAAGCGTTCTTTTGCAATCCAATCTTCTTCATCCGGCCGATAAGAAAACGGTACTTGGCATCTTCAGCCTCGGTACGTATCATCTCAGCCTCACATTCCTCACAAATAAAATGCGAGACAATCACAATACCTTCCTCTTTTACCTGTCCACAAATGATACAAGCTTGCCCGGTTTGCTGTTCCATAACCATCCCACCTTGACTCTTTTAAGAACAGTATGATACACCTTCTATCATTTTAAACCTTTTCATAGTTTTTTCATATCCTTGGTATCGTGCATTATATATATTCTGTTGCCGTTATATCGGTGAATTTTCGCCCCAGTTTAATAAAATACATCCACTCGCCGATATTAAGAACATACGAATTCATGAGGAGGTTAGACTATAATCTATGGAACCCACTACCAAAGGTGCAGCTACATTCTATCAATATAAACTAATTAAAAAGGTCAATCTAACGGCACGCCTGCTGCCTATTTATATTATGCTTCCCTTATTAGTCCTTGTGCTCGAAACCGTATTTCTTTCCTGGTGGAGCATTTTCTACATAATCATAGCAGCGCCTGTAGCCTTCTGGGTCCAATATGTTATTTCACGCTCAGTTCTTTTAATCTCAGGACATCCCATTTCCAAAAGATGGTCTGTCTCATTTAAACTGCCTTGGTTAGGGTTTATGCCTGATCAACACATTAGTTACCGTATATTCCGTAAAGTACAACTACATAATTTCTATATCGGTCTTTGTATTGCAGCACTCTTTATTTTCTGGTCACCGCCAGCATTTACAGTATCACTGATCACTTGCCACTTATGGCTCCTACTGCCCCGTCTTTATACTCTATTCAGGCTGAATCGGCAGGATCAGGGAGGCATGCTAAAATTCAATCCGACCGATGTATCCTATTACTCTCAATAGAGTGTAGCAGTATAGCTCATATTATTTTCACGTATTAAAAAATAAACCGCCATCCTTAGGGATGGCGATTCTTTATTTCGTCTTAAGGCCTTTAATGGAGGTCTTCTTTTCTTTAGGAATCATCACTACAAAATAATCATCGTGCACTGTTAAATGAACCGTTAACCCATCCTTCAGAAAAACACCCGAAGAATCACTATCATCATCTTCCTGTTCTGTCCATCCCCAGGCTTTAATAGCCTCCATATAAGGATCTGGAATACCATTCTTCTCCTTTAGTCCAGGTAAAGAATAACGTACATAATCCATAGCAACGTTAGTAGTGGTCTGGTCTGGTGAGTTTGCCTCATGGGGGACAGGGAAGCTTTTCTCATTCAGTGCACCCTCAAAAGTATCCCACTTTGGTTCTTTAGCCCCGCAACTTGCCAGTATTAAAGTTAAAATACAAGAAATCATTATTAACTTGAATATTTTTAATTGTTTCATGCCTTAAATCCTCCCTACCTCTACAATGCATCTAAAGACACAAGAAAATTCAAAGTTAGAATTTATGAGTAGTTCCTTCGTATTAAAGATCTGCTAACTATTAGCACTTTTCTATTATACTTGTATCCAACGCGACGTCGGTAACAAAAATGTCATTCCACGGTAACCTATTCTAATGTTATTACTAGCCTTAAATACTTGCATAATAAAAAAAGAAAAAAAGCCACTGCTGATATTATCAACAATGGCTTAATCTGCTTGGCAACGTCCTACTCT
>DOJM01000216.1:3678-6731 GCA_003529225.1 Paenibacillus sp. | reverse complement strand
GACGCGGTGTTGTATCCGGAAGGTTATGTAGCAGATGAAGCCAGTGTAAAGACCTTATGTGAAGTCGCCAAAACTTATAAAAAGCTGATCATTACAGGATATAGGAACAGCAACAACAAGGATAGAGCGCTGATGATTCGTCCTTCGGGAGATATCATTTTAGAACGAGCTAAATCTCCTATGGATGAACAGTTGTATCGTCCTTCAGTTGCGGAAGCGAATGGCCTGAGTATTGGTTATTTGCTGTGCGTTGAGCTGCTGCAGGGATACATTGGTTTGGAAGGACAAGCTGAGTCGTTAGATTTCATCGCACATCCGATTGGGGTAGGCATGTTCAGCGAAGAACAATTTGAATTATGGATCGGGGAAGCCAATAGGATTGCTGTGAAATATAACACGATGATTATTGGGACAAGCCATGCTGACGGATCTTACCGAAATTGTGGAATTTCGATTCCCATGNNCGCCACCGGACAATCTATTTATATTTCGCGTAATGATACGAGAAGCCGAATTATTAATCTCGAGACTAGGCAGGTTAATGTTCTAGATTAGGGAATAGCCGAAGTTGACACACTGTTGTCAAATTGGGTGTGCTACGATTTCATAACAGATTAACCTCTGATGATTTATAGAAGAAAATGAGGGATACACAATGGCGGAACCTTTAAAAGCAATGTACAATGAACAATTTCTGCATGATTTTGGCGAAAAGATTCGCAGTGTACATAGTGTTTTCGACACTGATGCATTTGTAATTTCGGCTATGGCGGAACCTTGGGATGCGCTCGAACTGAAGGCAAGGATGCGGCGGATTACGGAGACACTGGGGAGTCATTTACAGCTTCCTTATGAGGAAGCACTGGCGACTTTATTTGCCATTACTGAGGATTGTGTGGGATTTCCATACTTGATCTTCCCAGATTTTGTAGAGGTATTTGGTCAAGGGGCTGAGCATTGGGAGCTGTCTATGCAGGCGCTGGAAAGGTTCACACCGAAGTCGTCAGCAGAATTTGCGGTTAGACCGTTTCTCTTGCGTGAACCGGAGCGTATGATGGAGCAAATGTTAGTATGGTCGAAGCACCCCGATGAGCATGTGCGCCGGTTAGCAAGTGAGGGGTGTCGCCCTCGTCTACCATGGGGACAGGCTCTCCCTATGTTTAAGCTAGATCCAGCCCCTGTGCTACCTGTACTTGAGCAGCTTAAGGCGGATTCTTCCCTATATGTGCGCAAGAGCTNNAGCGTGGCTAACCATTTGAACGATATTGCGAAGGATCACCCGGAGGTGGTGCTTGAGACAGCTCGCCGCTGGATAGGTACTGATCCCCTTACAGACTGGATTGTGCGGCATGGTTGTCGTTCTTTAATCCGTAAAGCTAATCCGGAGATTATGGCTTTATTCGGATATGCGGAGCAAGCCGACGAAGCAACACCACTCATAACAAGTGCTTCTATAACGATTGATTCTACCCTATTGCGAATTGGAGAAAACTCTGAATTACAATATAAACTTCAAGTTTGTGAAGGAGCTCCTGCCCGTGTTCGAATAGAATATGGCATCTATTTCGTGAAGGCTACGGGTCGAACCTCTCGTAAATCTTTCTTACTATCGGATAAAACAGTANNTGGGCGAATTTAACCACTCGTCGTCATTATCCCGGGGAACATCGGATTGTGCTGCTCGTTAACGGGCGGGAAGTTGCAGATACGTTGTTGAAACTTGAGGGGGATCAGTAAATGAAAAAAGAAGTATTGATTTTTATTTCTAATGGATATGCGGATTGGGAAGCTGGCTATCTAAGTGCTGAACTAAACAAGCCAGAAAGTGAATACAAAGTGAAGACTGTTTCTTTAAATAGCGACAATGTACAATCTATGGGCGGATTTACTGTTATTCCAGACTATACTATAGATAGTTTACCCGCCCAGTTTGAAATGTTAATTTTAATTGGGGGTACAGGCTGGAAAGATAATTCAGCGATTACTCCAGTGATTGAAAGTTGTATACAGAATAGAACTCCTATAGCCGCCATATGTGACGCATCAACCTATTTGGCAGAACATGGCTATTTAGATGAGATTCCTCACACTGGAAATTCATTAGATTACTTAAAAGAGTTCGCTCCTAATTATAAAGGACACGCAAATTTTATAGAAAAACAGACCGTTTCGAGTGACGATATCATTACTGCTAATGGTACGGCTGCATTGGAATTTACAAGGGAAGTCTTGAAGAAGTTAAAGGTTATGCCAGTAGAACAAATTGATGGATGGTATACCTTTTTCAAAAATGGGTTTTATCAGGAATAATGAAGTCATGAAAAAAGGTGTTCTCAGGTCTTATCGACTTGAGAGCACCTTTTTGCTTATTTTTTCACTTCAGTAACGCCCGTTACTTTTCCTTGATCCGAGGTATCGAAGGTGGATTGATACTTAGCATCTGCGAAGTAAACATTCCCTTCAACCGTTGCATTTACTAAACTGAAGCCATCTGCTTCTACGTATACATCGCCAATAAATGTGCCGCCTTGAATACGAGCGTTTTTACTTTTGATCGTAAGTTTTGGTGCAGTTAGTTTATAGGAGTTAGTGATATTGTGCTCCGCATCTTGTGTATAGAGAGCAATCTTGCGGGCGGGTTTATCTTTATTCGTGAATTGTCCGTCCAGCACGAGATCCTCGGTGAAGGACAAGTCTTTCAGCGTAGCAGCAATCCAAGTGCCGTCCGCACTGATAGCCTTTTTAAAGGCCTCTTCATTATCCACNNACAGTGGTGTTATTAGTGTTGCCAGCGTTATTGGTGTTACCAGGTGTAGTAGTGGCGGTAGGGGTAACGTTGGCATTGTTATTGGTTGAGTTTCCGCATCCGACCAACAGCACAATTGCAAATACTGCGGCTACGCTTGCTATCTTTCTCATCTGTATAACCTCCCTGAGTAATTGTACTGATATCCTACGAGCTTAATATAGACTGATTAGTTAGTATTAATGTGGTGTAAGCTAAACGCTTACCGTCTTTGAGGGACGCTGAGGGCGTTTCTGCTTGTGGACAC
>DOJM01000216.1:2576-3629 GCA_003529225.1 Paenibacillus sp. | reverse complement strand
CAACATTCTTCTTTTGATGAAGAAGCATTTTGGATTACAATAAGTTAAGGTGAAAAAAGGAGCTGTACAATGGCTAAACAGAAATATTATGTAGTATGGGAAGGCAAGCAGCCGGGGGTCTACAGCACTTGGGCGGAATGCCAGGCGCAGACCGATCACTATACCGGAGCCAAATATAAATCGTATGAATCTAAAGCGGCGGCAGATGCGGCTTACACAGCGGGTTGGAAAGGTAATTGGGGTACAGGGTCATCAGCATCCGGTGCGGCTAAGTCTAAGGGGACAAGTTCTTTTAAACGAAGCGCTACAGTGGAGACCTCAGAGGAGATCGATTACAACAGCATTTCTGTGGATGNNGTCCCGTCGAATATAAGGGTGTGGATACGCAAACCGGGGATATTATCTTCTCTTGTGGGCCGATCAAGAAGGGCACTAATAATTTAGGTGAGTTTTTAGCGATTGTGCATGCCTTGGCGCTCCTGAAGAAAGAGGGAAGTAATAAGACAGTCTACAGCGATTCTGTGAATGCAATGAAGTGGGTAAAGCAGAAGAAAGTAGCGACAACCTTGCCACGCGATGCTTCAACAGAGGAAATATGGGTACTTATTGATCGGGCAGAACGTTGGTTGCGAACCAATACATATGACAATAAAGTGCTTAAGTGGCAGACTAAAGAGTGGGGCGAAGTCAAAGCAGATTATGGTCGAAAATAATTGTAATAAGGTTCTGGGTTTCGGCTAGAGGAGGAGAATTGGGGATGTTCGGCAACGATTGGGATGATATATTACAAGAGGAAATGCAAAAGCCCTATTTTCTGGAGCTAATGGCTAATCTGGAAAGTGAATATAAGGAACATACAGTCTATCCGCCAAAAGAATTACTGTTCACGGCGTTAAAGCATACACCTTATAGTGAGACACGGGTTGTTATTTTGGGACAGGACCCATACCATGGAGCGGGACAAGCTCATGGTTTAAGCTTCTCGGTAAATCCAGGGGTACGTATACCGCCTTCACTGCGAAATATTTATACGGAGCTAACGGAGGATATCGG
>DOJM01000216.1:0-2506 GCA_003529225.1 Paenibacillus sp. | reverse complement strand
AATGAAGAAGTTAAATGAAAGAACTACGCCGATGGTGTTTATTTTATGGGGAAGTCATTCACAGAAAAAAGGTGCCTTCATAGACCAAAGTCGTCATGAGGTTATTCAGTCTCCACATCCGAGCCCGCTCTCGTCGTATCGTGGATTCTTTGGTAGCCGTCCTTTTTCGAAGGTTAATCAGTTTTTGGAGTCGAAGGGAATGAAAGGGATCGATTGGTTCATTTCGGACTTATAACTAATGGGATGTTGGGAAGGGGGAGGGAGCTATGAAGCATTGGGTTGGTAAACCGGTTATTATGTACTGCGGGGACGAACCTTACACGATCATGAAAGGCATTCTGCGCAAATGGGATCTTTCCGCTTCTGTAGCGGTCATCGGTCATCAGGAAATTGCCGTGCCATTTCGGGATATTGTGGTCATCAAAGCTTTGGCTCCTAGAGAAAGAGCACTGCCTCCAGTCTTGCATTCTGTGGGTTATGTGATGAGAGAAAGGCAGCAATTTGATAATGCAGTATATTTTAAATCGGCGGTAAGTGTTTGGAAAGAGGACCGATTGATTGCTCTGAATACGACCATCGTTTCGCATACGAAAGGTTCAGTTACACTTCAAGATGGACAGAATCTTATGAAGGGCAATCACATATTTGTCGTTCGTTCTTTGCGAGGTTAATTTCAGTAATCCTATAAAGAAGCACGAAAAGGTACATCTCCAATCGGAGACGTACCTTTTTTTACTTTATGGAACTTCATTCAGTTCGTAAGTGCTATAGATTTTCATGCTTGAGAGGCTCAGCCTCTTCCTCTCGATCTGCAACAATAATCTCATACACACGCAGAAAAACAATTTTGGCAATCATATAGACGGGTAGCGCAATAAGCACTCCGATAATACCGTAGAAATCCCCACCTATAAGAACAAGAAGGACCGTTGTCAATGGATGAACATCTAATGATTTGCCGTAAATGATCGGTGAGAGTACATTATCTTGAATTTGCTGTGCAATGAATATGACGACCAGAGACCAGATTGCCATCGTAGGTGACTCAATGAATCCAACAATAACTACTGGTACTCCCGCAAGGAAAGAACCCACATAAGGAATGAAATTGAGTGGTACTGAAATTACTGCAAGCAGCAGTGAATAAGGCAATCCGATGATAAGGAAACCGATATACAACATAATACCGAGTACGACGTTTAGCACCACACGTGTGACAATGAAACTGCTCAGTGCACTGTCAATATCCCCGAACATCTCTTTGCCTTCCTTACGGTACTTTCTAGGGATTAAGCCCTGTAGTTTTGGTGACAGTTTATAGTCATCTTTTAGCATGTAATACAGAATGATGGGCAAGGTAGCGATTAGAATAACAATGCTGGAAACTACGCCGATCAANNTATTCTGATATACGGGCAGCTATGTCGGAGTCCCCTTGGAAAAAGCGTGAGAGTGTCGGATTATCCTTTAATGCATTGAACTGATCCTGTATTCCCTGAACAAGGTAAGGCGTGTTATCAATAAAGTTCTGAATTTGTTCTTGCAGTGTCGGCCAGACTAAAACCCAGAAGAGAACAAACAATCCGGCAAACAGGAAATAAATGAGCAGGATGGAGAGTGCCCGGTTTAATTTCCTGTTCTCAAGAACTCTTACTAACGGGCGTAACAAGTAGTACATGAAACCTGATAGTACCATGGGAACGAGTAATAATCTGATAATTGCAGCCAGTGGTGCGAATAGAAACATTACTTTGGAGCCTAAGTACAAAATTAGTAAAAAAGCGATAATAGCAAGACTTGTCCGAAAATACTTCTGTTGTTGCAATAGGAACATCCCCCAAGTTCAAAATAATAATCTATGTAGTTTAATAACCCTAATTCACAGGTCTTGATTCAAAAGAGTGGATTACTCCCCTATAGGTAGTTCTNNAGTTGTTCACAACACATAACCATTACATCATCATATAAATCACTCGGGGGCTTCGTGGGTTATCTTGACTTCCGTCTAAGAGGTTTCTTCGTGGATAGGGTGAATATTTCAGGTGCTTCAATCTCGCCTCCGGTTTCCTTCGTAACTTGTCTTGCCTTGACGAGAGATAAAAAAGCAAAAAAATCCCCTAAAGTGGTCAGTGCGGCAGCAATGATTTCATAATCTTCAGCGCTTAATTCTGCTGTTNNNNCNNNNCTNGTNCNGTTCCCATTGCTATTTCCATTGCTATTTCCATTTCCATTGCTATTTTCATTACTATTTCCGTTACTCTTAGCATTACTGTTTCCGCCCATTTTTTTTTTGTTTCTTCCGTTGGTCATTTCTGATCACCCACTTTTTCCTATATGTAGTATTAATATGTTTTAAACACCAGTGATGAGATAGGCAATTGGTATGTAATTTTCTAATGGGCCTGTTTCACCTTGAGCGAAAAATGAAATCACTCCATTTATTACATTTTGCTGGAGTATTATTTTAATGTTAAAGCGCTTTACAGATGATGAAAACGCTGTTAAA
>DOJM01000222.1:447-4205 GCA_003529225.1 Paenibacillus sp. | reverse complement strand
CTTAAATGATGGAAAATTCTCGCCTATAGCTAATAATGTTGAGCTTTTTGCGGCAATTCCTACTTTTTGGATCGCTATAAAGACCCGGAGTTTGCTGGGAACTGTACTGGCAGGTGTAATTTCAGTTATGATTCTGCGGATGTTTTTTTGATCATGCAGGGAACCCCAAAAGCCATGAATTGCTGTGGCTGCTGGTAAATCCACCTCTTATCTGACTACTNNCTGGAATAGCTGATTATTTTGAGCTTTTTTTGGTTTTTTTGAGCTTTAATTGGTGCATTTTATCCACTCCATATGGGGGATTTATACCCCTCTTCTTCACGTTTTGCACCTTCCGGGCGATACGGGTGCAGTTTAGGGCTTCTTTGCAAAATCACTGCTAATATATGTACCACTTTCCCAAGAATATTGTCCCTAGTGTCCGAAAGTATGCTCAAATGACTAAAAAGCATGCTAGTATCCTATAGAAAACCGCAAGATTAGGAGAGGTATGCCTCCCCCATGTAGCAGCTATTCCTCGGCTATGCGTTTGCATTCCTCAGCCAACGCCCAAAACACAAAGGAGCAATTCTCCATTAACGGGAGGATTGCTCCTTTGCTGTCTTTTAACTAACGTCTATTACTTAAGGACAGCCTGCTTAAGACCGCTCTGACTAACCCCGACCAATTGGCCTCGGCATTCGTTCACACCAGCTTCGGTGATCTTCACCTCACAAAGTTCTCCTTGAAGTGAATCATCTCCATCAAAGAAGACCTGCAAATAGTTGTCGCTGAATCCATGCTGGATATTGCGGCCCGGAGCTCCTTTAGCGGATCTTTCCGGAATCACACTAAGCGTCTGTCCTACAAACTTACGGGCATATGCTAATTGCATTTCTTCGGATAGATCAATCAGCTCCTGCACGCGTACATTTTTGATCTCCTCATCGATCTGATTCTCCATCCGCGCTGCAGGAGTACCTGTCCGCTTGGAATACGGGAATACATGCATCTCCGAGTAATTCACAGCCTTCATGAAATCGTAACCGGCACGGAACATCTCATCGGTCTCACCCGGGAATCCAACGATAACGTCAGTGGTGATTCCAACATCTGGCATCGCCTGACGGATCAATTGCATTTTGGCGTAATACTCTTCTGTCGTATATTTACGGCGCATCGCTTTCAGCACATCATTATGTCCGGCTTGTAGCGGGATATGCAGATGACGGCACATTTTCGAGGAACGGTTCAACACTTCAAGCAGCTTCTCATCAATCTGACTAGCTTCTATAGAACTGATACGAACCCGTTCCAGTCCATCCACCTTATCTAGATCCCACAGCAAATCGGAAAGACGGTAATTATCAAGATCATCGCCGTAACCTCCGGTATGAATACCCGTAAGTATAAACTCCTTATATCCTGCTTCTACCAATTGATGCGCTTGAGCGACGATGCTCTTAGGATCTCGACTGCGGGACAGCCCGCGAGACCATGGAATGATGCAGAAGGTGCAGAAGTTGTTACAACCATCCTGAATCTTCATGAAAGCACGTGTCCGATCCGCAAAGCCCGGCACATCCATCTCTTCGAACTCACGTGTCTTCATAATATTACGCACAGCATTGACTGGCTGACGTGAGGCTTCAATATTCTTCACATGTGTCATGATCTGATCGCGGTCCTGATTACCGATAACAAGGTCAACTCCAGGAATATCTAGAATCTCCCCAGGAGAGGTTTGTGCGTAGCAGCCTGTTACGGCCACGATGGCCTCTGGATTACGGCGCACGGCACGTCGGATCATTTGACGGCTTTTTTTGTCACCTGTGTTAGTTACTGTACAAGTATTAATCAGATATACATCGGCGGGACCCTCGAAATCAACCTGCTCGTAACCTTCATTTTTAAATAGCTGCCAAATGGCTTCGGTATCATAGAAATTCACTTTACAACCTAAAGTATAAAACGCTACGGATGGCATCTCTTAAGCTCCTCCCATTTCTCCAGATTCATATAATATACAAGCAGCGGCAACCATGCCCGCTGTCTCACAGCGCAGAATTCGCCGTCCTAGTCCTACGGATACTGCCCCGGCTTCTTCTGCCTTGAGGCATTCCTCCGGAGTAAAACCTCCTTCAGGACCTACCACAACCATAACTTTCCCGCCAGACTGCGGCGAAAGCGATGCTAACCATGGAGCGACGCTGCTTCGAAGCTGTAAACCTTCCTCTTTTTCATAACAGAAATAAACAGCATCATACTCACTAAAAGTCTGCAAAAGCTGCTTCCAGGACAACGGTGACCCTACAGCCGGAACGATATTCCGATGAGCCTGTTCGGCAGCTTCCTTACAAATTTTACGCCAGCGATCCAATCGTTTACTTTCTTTACGCTCGTCGTATTGCACTATTGTGCGTTCTGACAGAAAAGGAACAAAGCCTACAGCACCAATCTCTGTGCACTTCTGAATGACAGTTTCCATCTTATCGGCTTTAGGCAAGCTCTGAGCGACTGTAATTTTAATTCGAGGCTCATGCGTCATCTCCAGGGACTCCAGAATGTTCACAGTGACTTCCCCAATTTCAATCTGCGCTATCTCTACTAATGCCTCACGGGAAACACCATCACTAACAATAAGCTTGTCCCCTGCCTTACCACGCATCACTTTAGCAATATGACGGGCGTCTTCCCCATCAATTCTCACGGTATCCGCACCAAACTGCTCCGGTGTAACGAAATATCGCTGCATCTCATCATCATCCTGTTCATAAATTCAGTAACAAATATAAACGCCTTCGGCGTCTTTATAAGGACGGTAAGCGTTTAATCGAGAAATATAAGTCATAAAGTAGAGAGTGAAACTTATACTTTCTTATATTTGAAGAAACGGCTTAGTCGCCCTTATAAGGACGTCACCCGTTTCTTCAAGAAATATAAGGTTCCGTCAGACGAAAATTAACTATCAAATTTTGATCAAATTACATAATACAATGTTTAACAAAGGTTGAACAGACTTCATTCCTTGCCTTAGCTGCCAAATATTCTTAGAGACAGCTGTACAAAGGTTATCGACATTTCACTAGCCCACGTGGCAAGTGGGTCAATCGTATACGTCCGCAGACCGGGAATAAACAATATCAATAAAAAGAGAAATACAGCCCATTGTTCAAATTGCTGTAATTTACCGCGGATCGAACGCGGGGCGATATCTTCCACAATCCGATAACCATCCAGTGGCGGCAGTGGAATAAGGTTGAATAGAAACAAGAAGAAATTCCATTGAATGAAAGCGCCAAAGAACCGATTTACAGCCTCAAGCACGCGATCATTCGAGATCGTCTCCAAAACTCCAGTTGCCGCAAGTGCACCGTATATTATAGCACCAATAATTCCTAAGAGCAGGTTACTGATTGGTCCCGCAGCCGACACGATGACTCCCATGAGACGAGGACGACTAAAGTTATCGCGGTTTACCGGAACCGGACGTGCCCAACCGAAGCCAGCAACTAGCAGCAGCAAAATACCAAAGAAATCGAAATGAACAGCAGGGTTAAGCGTCATGCGGCCAAGTAATCTCGCTGTTGGGTCACCGAACTTTTTCGCGAAATAAGCATGACTGAATTCATGTACTGTAAAAGCAATTAAAATTGTAATGAGCAGGAAAGGAAGCTGATCTAAATCTACTCGAATTATATTTTGTAATATATCCATCTTTACCTCTTTCCGGCTGTAAACGCCACCCAATCTTCCTCACGGGATATTTCAATAATCTC
>DOJM01000222.1:0-410 GCA_003529225.1 Paenibacillus sp. | reverse complement strand
CACGCCAAGACTGCCTTCTTGCTCTTGCTTAGCAGGAACGGCTCCTTCTAGTGAGTGACCAGGTCTAGCGGATGGCCACATCTCTCCAGCCGCTGTATCAGCTACGCCTTCCCCGCCCAGCAGCGATAGAAGATCACTCTCTTTTACCGTTATGGACGATTCAAGCTTGTTAAGGGCTACATTCTCCCGTGCACTTTCCACAGCCACCGGATCTAGATCTAAAGCCAATACGGATTTTGCACCTAGCAGCATCGCACCTACAGCCAGAATTCCTGAACCGGTGCCGACATCGATAACTTCTTCACCGCCGCTAATATTCTTTTCAAGTGCACGGAGGCACAGAGCTGTTGTTGGGTGAGTACCCGTACCAAATGCCATGCCAGGGTCGATCACAATGATGGCTTCCTCCG
>DOJM01000288.1:3384-5812 GCA_003529225.1 Paenibacillus sp. | reverse complement strand
ACTATTCGTTCATATTTTTAACAATATTTTTTTTCGGAGTTCCATCCAAACCATATTCCCAATCATAAGCATCAAAAATTTTACGTGCGACCGGCGCAGCACTCTGGGAACCAAAGCCCCCTTCTGGAATGACTACGGCTACTGCCAGCTTAGGATTATTTCGTGGGGCATAGGCAATAAATACACCATTATCGCGTATTTGGCCCTTTGCCACTTGTTGGGATGTTCCCGTCTTACGAGCAAAATCATAAGGGAAATCAGAGAAAGCACTAACTTCACTTCGCATACCCTGTTGAATTTCTTTCCAGTAGGATTTATCGAAGGCTGTTACTTCATCTATGACCTCACGACCGAACTCTTTGACTACTTTTCCGTCAGCATCTGTAATCTTGCTAACTAGCTGAGGTTTGATCCGCTGTCCTTCATTAGCAAGTGTAGCTACGTATTGCGCAAGCTGCAACACCGTATAACTACCTTGTTGGCCGAAAGAAGCATAANNTGGTATAGTTAATCTGTCCTAAGAATTCATTTGGCAGACCACTTCCCGTGGATACACCAAGGCCAAACTCTTTCATATACTTATCCCAGATATCTACGCCTTTACTTTTGTATTTGTCATACAATCGTTTACCGATCATGTCCACCATGAACGCATTCGAGGATTTCTCAATCGCTCTTGCTGGATCCATAGAACCGTATACGTGTCCTCCAGAGTTTCTTACCTTGGTTTCATGACCTGCTTTACCAAAAGCCGCGAAACCTCTATCCGAATAGTAAGTTGAGGTTGTAAAGATACCTTCATTCAAACCCACGAGTACGCTCAAAGGTTTAATCGTTGAACCTAGTAGCAGTACAGACCTAAGTCCATTACCTGACGTCCCTGAAGAAATCGGATTAATGGTACCGTTCTGATAGTTGTCCATAATACTGTTCCAGACATCTGTGGATAAGGATCCCGATGTCCAAATATTCGTATCGTAGTCCGGCATACTCGCCATACTGACGATATTCCCCGTATCGACTTCCATCGCTACAGCGTAACCAGTTAAAGCATTAGGATGCGTTTTACCTTGTACAGGATTGGAGTGCAGCCACTTAATCTGATCCATAATCGCCTGCTCTGTCTTCATCTGAATGTTCTTATTAATGGTTGTCCAGACGTCATTGCCTTTGACAGGAGGGACTACACGTTCGACTTTCTCTGCCATGTTCTGTGGATTGACGGAGATTTCCTGATAGCCGTTTTGTCCCCGAAGCTCTCTCTGATACTGCAGCTCCAGGCCGTCAAATCCGACAAATTCGTCGTCCTTATAAGTTAGTCCTGGCTCCGGATTGTTCTTCATAGCATTTAAGATATTCTTATAAATATTAAGGCTGTTTGCTGATTTAAAAGGCTTGATATAACCTATCGTCTGTACGGCAACCGTATCTTTATCGTAATGACGAATGCTTTCCTCGACAATTTCAAGGCCTGGGTATTCTCCCTTATGTTCCATGAAATAGGCCACTTCCTGAGTAGTCAGGTCAGCCTTAATTCGCCGTGCCATAAAGCCAAGTGATTTCCGGAAATATAAATCCAGTGCGTCAATCACATCTTCTTCTGTCATCTTCTCAGCTTTTGGATCACCATATTTATTGAAATCAGCTACCAGCTTGGCTGCCAATGCATCTGACTTGGCTTTAGCCTCTGGAGTTAGGGTAGTTTTACCGGTCATTTTATCTGTTTGCTTAGCGGTATACTCCTTATTGAGTGTAATATACAGCGATTGAACCGGCGTAGAGTACGCTAACTTCTCACCTTCAGCAGCATAAATTACACCTCTCATGGATGCAAGGGGTACATTTTTGGTATCTCTGCTTGTCTCCACTTCTGTTAAAGTTGGTCCTTCCACGAATTGCAACACAGCCAGGCGTATAATAATTACGCAAAATATAGCAAACGTGCTAAAGAAAAACACGTTGAGTCGCAGGCCTATGGAACTTTTACTGTTGGTCTCATCTGGAGGTGAGGCCTGCTTACGGAAAAAACTCACAGTTTATTTCTCTCCTTTTTCTCTAATTATTCTTGAACGGGGTCTGACGCAGGAGCAACATTCTTTTTCGGCACACCATCGAGCCCGTACTCCCAATCATAGGCGTCAAAAATTTTACGAGCCACCGGAGCAGCGCTGTTGGAGCCAAAGCCCCCTTCTGGTATAACAACCGCTACGGCCAGCTTCGGATTTTCTCGCGGAGCAAAGGCAATAAATACCCCATTATCGCGGTTTATATTTTTTCTGTCTGTTTTTTCAGAGGTGCCTGTCTTACGTGCAAAATCATAAGGAAAATCATCAAAAGCACTAACTTTACTGCTCATCCCCTGTTTGATCTCTTTCCAGTAGGATTTGTCAAACGTTACTGTATTAAGCACTTCTCTTTTAAATTCCTT
>DOJM01000288.1:2236-3239 GCA_003529225.1 Paenibacillus sp. | reverse complement strand
CCTGCGAGCTGCCTGCGGCCTTAAGATCAGTATAGTTAATCTGGCCCGGTGATTCACCTGGGAGACCACTTTTCGTAGATACACCCAGTCCGAACTTTTTCATATATTTGTCCCATACCTCAATGCCTTTATCTCCCGGATAATTCTTGTAGAGCTGCTTACCCACCATATCAATCATAAATACGTTAGAAGATTCCTTAATGGCCTTAGCTGGATCAAGCGGGCCGTATACGTGACCTGATGAATTTCTTACGGATGATTTATTGTCCTTACCAAAATAAGTAATGCCCACATCTGAATAGGTTGTTGAGGTATTAAAAAAACCTTCATTTAAACCAATTAACACACTTAATGGTTTGATCGTAGATCCCATAAACACAAGTGAACTAAAATCATGACCTGATCTACCAGATGAATTCGAAGTAATCGTACCGTTTAGATGATTATTCATAATTTTATTCCAGACAGGTGTTGGTAAGGAGTCTTTGGTCCATACATTTGAATCGTAATCCCGCACGCTTGCCATGGCGACAATATTTCCAGTCTGCACTTCCATTGCTACGGCGTATCCGGTTAAAGCATCTGGATGCGTCTCGCCTTGAACTGCATTGGTATGTAGCCATTTAATCTGATCCAATATGGCCTGTTCTGTCTTCATCTGAATCTTCTTATTAATGGTCATCCAAATATTATTACCCTTTACAGGAGCAACGTTCTGTTCAACCTTCTCAGCCATATTCTGAGGAGTCACCGAAATGACCTTATAACCATTTTCTCCTCGTAGCTCTCGTTGATACTGCATTTCCAAACCATCAAACCCCACATATTCTTCTGCTTTATACATAAGTCCAGGGGGAGAATCTTTTTTCATTTCACTACGGACATTCTTATACATCGCTATATCTTCAGTCGATTTAAACGGCTTTCCAAAGCCGACTGTCTGTACCGCTACCGTATCTTTATCGTAGTGACGAACACTCTCCTCCACGATCGTTAGCCCCGT
>DOJM01000288.1:1786-2215 GCA_003529225.1 Paenibacillus sp. | reverse complement strand
CAGCAAAATCAGACGCAAGTCTTGCCGCAAGCATATCGGAGTTGTTCTTCGCCTTCTCCGTAAGTGAGGTCTCACCCGTTACTTTATCTGTCGTTCTAGCTGTATAATCTTTAGTTAATGTAAGGTAAAGCGACTCCGTAGGTGTTGAATAGGCAATCTGCTCTCCTTCGGCAGCGAAAATAATCCCACGCATAGCTGCGAGCGGAACAATTTTCGTTTCCCGGCTCGTTTCTTCTTCACTCAACAGAGCTCCCTCAGTAAACTGTAAACCTGCAAGACGTACGATAATAATACAAAAAATAAAAAAAGTGCCGAAGAAAAAAATATTCAGTCTCAGACCTACAGAATTTCTTGAAGATATCCCGTCCTTAGGCGGGGGCTGCTTACCAAACAAACTCACCAGCTTTCTCTCCTTCTACAAGCATAAAC
>DOJM01000288.1:1510-1717 GCA_003529225.1 Paenibacillus sp. | reverse complement strand
GGTGAAGGTGAGTTCTTAGCTGCTTATTGTGAGCATGCCCTCGCATTTAAGTTAGAACTGATGTTACTTGAGTTTATTGTACCACACCCCAGGAGTTCAGCGCCCTCACTCAGAGGGCGTTCTCCCTAATATGCGTTTCATCAAAATCCTTCGGATTGAACCAATCTCCACTGCTAGCCCAAGTCGGATCGAGCGGGATCCAAGCTT
>DOJM01000288.1:310-1414 GCA_003529225.1 Paenibacillus sp. | reverse complement strand
TGTGCACCATACCCGCCACGTCCATCATAACCCTGACCTGTTACAACCCGTACCTGCAAGCCCTGTGAACGAGCCATTACAGCGTACAGTCGGGCATAGTCTATACACACCCCTTGCCGAGTGTCGAATGTATCCTGTGGTGTCTGTTCATGCCAGACCCTGTTTTGCAAATAATTCTCAGCTTTAGCATAATCGTAAGTCACGCGTGTACCTACCCAATCATAGAGAAGTCTCGCTTTTTTCTCTTCATCTTGCGCTTGTCCAACAATGTCTTCTGCCGCTCCTATAATATCCTGAGGAATTTCATGATCGATAACCTCATATTTTCTGCGAAGGATATCATTCATCTCTGCTGCAACGGNNNCTATAAATTGGAGAGGACTCCACATAACGACTAAATCCACTCTCCGGATTTAATCCAACACAGATGAAAAGAGCAAGAACAATTACCAGACTACGCATTAAACCGATAATTAATCCAACTATTGCTCCTCCCATACGGCTTACCTGCGTAATCTTTCTGTCTTTAAACTTCTTAGTACGCCGCAATTGTGGAAAAGGAAGCAACATGGATAACAATCCTAAGAGCATACGAATCAACAGATAAGAAATCAGGAGTAACAATAGAAATCGAACTAGCGGTGATTCAGATAACACAGACACCGCCGTATAATAAATTTGCTGCCACTGTGTAAGCTTCGTATCAGGCAGACTAATCCCCGATGCCCAAGTCTCTACATAGGGATTGAGGTAGGCTGCAGCTGGAATAGCGAATATCAAAGATGCTATAGTAAATAATCCTGTTCCCAGCAGCCCAAATAATCTTCCGGTAGCGCTTGAGAAACCTCTGCTCCAGCCTTGCAATAGAGAGAAGACTACAACCAGCAGGAGGGCGATGGAGATGATATTAGCATCACTCACACTAGTCATCCATCCGTTTATCAAATCCGCTCTCTCCTTTCAGTCGCGTGCTTGCTCGCATGTTATATTTTTGAATCCAAGTCTGTTATTGATGTTTTCGGGCTTCCTCGATAAATGTTTTTGTCGTATCTGTAATACTCCACTTCCCAAGACTAACACCACGGAAAGTAACCTCTACTTTAT
>DOJM01000288.1:0-291 GCA_003529225.1 Paenibacillus sp. | reverse complement strand
CGTTGTAATCGTAAAGGTCCCGTCTCCATTTGAAGTGTACTTCGCATCCTGCGCTTCTTTAAGCATGACCTCTTGCGCTTCCTTCTTTAGCGTGCTTACCGTTCCATCTGCCACCTTATTCACAGCGTTACCAATTTGGTCCATTGTAACACCACTATAGATGAACAAACCTACAACAATCACAATGACAATCGCCCATTTCAGAACGGTTTTGACCAAATTAACAACCGCAAACAGCAGGACAAGCGCAATTACAATAACTAGCCAATTTTCCCTTATAAACTGTGACCA
>DOJM01000219.1:7502-8000 GCA_003529225.1 Paenibacillus sp. | reverse complement strand
ATACGAATAGTTAGGTTATCAATAATTACATAAAGAATAAACGGTGAAGCGATTTAGGAATAATAAATAAAACTAAAAGTTGACACAAGACTAATGTGGACATGATAGCAATAGACAAAAGTATCTTTTTTCTATATTGCTTCAATAGTTTTTGCATTAAAACTTAATAAATTAATTGTTAGAACCCGAATCGATTTGATACTGCACCGTGTAATATATTTTATCAATTTGACCTATCTTGTAATAGTTTTCGATCAAAAATATCCAATGTTTCTTATCGTAATTTCAATATTACAACTATCATGCGGTACTGAAGTGTCTGAATATTAGTAACACTTGCGGGTTTAGGGTATATGCTTTTTGCCTGAAATTCATTCTCTTTTGTAATTAAGGAAAGCTATAAAGATCAAAATATGAAGTTGTTTTAGAATTTCATACAATATTTTTTATGTCTGACTGAAGAAAAAAATAAAGTTAGATCCATTCAAATCGAGACTC
>DOJM01000219.1:7123-7393 GCA_003529225.1 Paenibacillus sp. | reverse complement strand
AAGTGTCATTGTAGATCCATCTAGTGTTAATGCAAATTTATATGGCATTACTGCAAGTTCATCTAGTGCTACTGCAGCCCCTTGGACTTATGTCATGTCAGGTGCCGTTGATGGAAACGGGCAGTACGGAAAAATTACACTCTCATCAAATGGAAGTGCTGATTTGTTCGTTTACTATAATACCGGTGATGGAAATTGGAAACAATGGACGATTAGTGATCCAGGAACTGGATCGATATTTCTAGGTAGTTCAGGTGGAACAGGATCACT
>DOJM01000219.1:5026-7094 GCA_003529225.1 Paenibacillus sp. | reverse complement strand
CCTATAGTAACTATATAAGTTAGTTTGATAAAGTGAAAGCGAATGAATTAAAAACTCGTGAAAAGCTTTGTAGAATGGTAGTATCCCCTTCAAGTAGACTCGAAAAAAACCTGAATTTTATTTTTAGGAAAGAGTAAAGTTGGAGGGGATATTTTATGGTCAGAAAAGGTCAAGTATTTCAACAGTATCACGGAGGATTTCAAGATGGTGGCGGTCAGGGAATATAACTTGTATAACTACCAACGATTTCAGAAGAAACTCAAACAACGCGTACCGATTGAGTTTCGATACGCGCTGATTGCATAGTAATTTTTCATCTGTCTACTTAACAGGAGAACGACCACTACGTTTTTTTTATTGTTTAGTTTACAGCAGGTTGCGGCGTAATTCTTCTGGAGATTTCGGAGATAACATTCCAAGTGGAATATCGAATACTGTACGCGCTCCGCTCTGTCCTTCTTGACTCATACGCTGAGCNNCCGTGCGGAATTCCGCTATGCTGAGCTGCCAATTCTTCTTCAGGGATGAAAGTAACGGTAGTATCATAATCTGCAAAATAGTTCGGCATATTCACGATTTCTGCACGAATGCGTTCTTGATCTGCCCCTGCCTCAACCACTACAAAACACTCCCTAAGGTGTTTTTGGCGAGTGGTAAGCTCTGGTGTTTCACCAGCGCGAATGGCCTCAATAACCTCTTGTACTGGAACGGTATATTGTACACCAGCTTTAACTCCATCTACTCTGCGGATCGCATCGGAGTGGCCTTGGCTAACGCCTTTGCCCCAGAAGGTGTATTCTTTACCTTGTGGAAGAATAGCTTCAGCGAGCAGACGATTCATTGAGAATAAGCCTGGATCCCAACCAGTAGAAATTACGCTGAGTGTTCCACCTTGTTTAGCTGCGGCGTCAACGGTCTCGTAGAACTCGGGGATTTTGGCATGCGTATCAAAGCTGTCCACGGTATTAAACATCCGGGCAATGGCTGGTGTTTGTTCTGGCAGATCGGTAGCCGATCCTCCGCATAGAATCATAACATCCACTTTACCCTTATATTGTTCGACGGCAGAGATGTGCTCGAACTTCACACCGGCTTCTCCGGCTTCCAGTTGTCCAGGTTCTCTGCGCGTAAAGATCGCAACTAGCTCGATATCTTCACTTTGGTTGATAGCCTTACGTACACCTTTTCCTAAATTTCCGTAGCCTACAATAGCTGCTTGAATTTTTTGTTTCAGAAGAAGCCCTCCTAATCAGTATTGAACTAAAGCATCATTTCTAGTTTACCTAGTATAGTGTACACTTTTAGCTCTTTTTATATAGTATATAAAAGGTACATGTAATGTAAACTGAATCTCCATAATCTTTCATAATTCCTATGGCTTAAAAATAGCATATCTCTCTTTTGTCTATCATATAGTTACTTATAGAGTAGCTGAGGTGAGGTGTAACTGTTGAATAACGGAAGAATGACATTCCGATTTGACGTGAACAAGGACGAGCCTAAACCAAAGCCTAAAGTGGTGGAGCGCTGGTCAAATGGCGGATTGGGCACAGCTGAAGAGTACGCTGAAGGGCTGCGTCAAGAGGTAGGTCCAGCACAGCAAACATGGCTTTATGAGCCTGATTTTCGTTCTACGCATGAGGCACCACCGGAAGATTCCTATGACTATTACTCGGGTACTGTAGATCCACGTCAGGAAGAATGGGACGAACAGGATAAGGATTATAGATATACACAGCAATCGTATCTTCTGTCAGATATGGTTTCGGATAGCAGAGATAAATTAGAAAATGTATCCACTGGCAATTTCGGAGGCTCCTATCATACTCGACGTCCTTCGTATTGGTGGAAGTTAGCTCTTTCTGTTACGGGAGCCATCGGCACAGGGGTGCTGCTTGGCTATGCTGCACTTTCTTTTTTTTACGGAGGGAATATGGACAGTAGCTCTGGAAACGGAATAGCAGATATGACGGCTACTACAGAGCAGTCTAGTGGAGCTAAAGGTCCTGCTGGTGTAGGCACATCTGGATTGCCAGTTACGGGGACTGAAAATGCCGGGAAGAACATG
>DOJM01000219.1:4357-4966 GCA_003529225.1 Paenibacillus sp. | reverse complement strand
CGCAAAGTTATTATCTGCTGCAGTACGGAGTATTCAGTACGCCTGCAGGCGCTGAAGAGGCTCGCCAGGAGCTGTTAACCGCAGGTTTGGCCGCTGGGTTGGACCCCGCTGACGGTAATCGTGTGTACGCTGGAATGTCATCCGACCGCGAACAGGCCAAGCTACTAAGCAGCGGACTAAAGAATCAGGGTATTGAGCTGTATGTGAGAGAGGTGGCGCTTCCCGGGGCAGAACAGCTTGTCTATACCGGTAATGCAGAGGAAGTGAAGAATTATTTCTCCGTGAGCGGGCAGCTGCTCAGTGAACTAAGCAGTCAATCTGCTTCTCTGCTTAGCGCTGGCCAAACCAGTACGACAGCAAATACCTCCGCTGNNCCACCTGCAATGGAATGAAGCAGTAAAAGTGCTGGAACAAGGCGTATCTCCTGAAGCCAAAAGCATTTGCGCAGCGTTAGAGAAATCAATGAGCCAAGGGATATCAGCCTGGAGTGAATATAACAAAAACAAGGCTCAGGGCCTACTTTGGGAAGTGCAAGAATCGATGCTGAGCTTTTTGACTAGCCAGAAACAGCTACTAACTGCAATGAATTAACTGCTAGATTGTTGACTT
>DOJM01000219.1:0-4352 GCA_003529225.1 Paenibacillus sp. | reverse complement strand
AGACAGCAAGCCTCCAGATGTGGGGGCTTGCTATTTTGGCGCGAAAGAGGAAATTATCCCTATATATCTTAAACTATAATTGATACGGAGGATGGTATCGCTCCGCAACTTTTAGTGCAAATGGTGGTAAACATTACCGTAAGGGATTTTACGTTTGTATTGATCACAATTTCACCGTATAATAATTAGGGTGTCAAAAAATGGCGAGGGAAGACTGAGATGAAGAAGAAAAATGTAGGAACACTGCTGTTATTTCTAATTCTAGGCTGGCTGGCTGGAGCCTGGATCGCCAAGCTACTGCAGCCGGTAAAGGCTCTTTCTTTTCTAACAACATCGACTGTGCTTAAGTGGTCTCCGCGAGCCGATTTGGACATCATAACCTATGACATCACTATTCATTTGAAATTGTGCATGCTAAGTCTCGTCGGTATTATTACAGCTGTATGGCTGGNNTTACAACGTGGACAACTCACAACACATTATTTTAGCCTCAGGTTCACCGCGTCGACGAGAGCTTTTGTCTTTACTGGGCTTGCCTTTTGAGGTCATTACCAGCGAAGCTGACGAAAGTACACCACCGGACTTTACGCCGGGGCAAATCGTGCGCAGTTTGGCTCTGCGAAAAGCAGAGGCTGTAGCGGCTGCAGCAGGAGAGCGTAACGCAGTAATTATTGGTAGTGATACGATTGTTGTACTAGATAACACTGTGCTAGGCAAACCGGTGGACGAGCTGGACAGTAGATCGATGCTTACCAGACTTCAGGGCCGGAATCATAAGGTATACACGGGTGTAGCCTGTATTGGACTTCCGCATGGAAAGACTATAGTGGAGCACCGTGTTACTTCCGTAACGATGAGAGCAATGACGGAGGATGAAATTGTTGCTTATNNCCGCTGATAAGGCTGGCTCTTATGCGATACAAGGGCTTGGCTCCACCTTGGTGGAACGAATTGAAGGCTGTTATTTCAATGTTGTCGGATTGCCGCTGTCGCTTCTTGGCGAAATGCTGTCCGAGTTCGGTATAACTGTATTGAACCGGTAGGAAGCTTGGGAAAGAGGGATAGGGATGGAGTCGCAATCAGTAATGCTGCGGGACCTCCCCCATGAAGAACGACCAAGAGAGCGCATGATGCATTATGGGGCGGAATCATTAAGTCAAGCGGAGTTGTTAGCCATTCTGCTGCGTACGGGAACACGCCGTGAATCGGCTATTCATATTGCACAGCAGATGCTGGGGAAAATCGGTGGCCTGCGTGGGCTAGTTGACCTTAGCATCGAAGAACTGACCGAAATCAAAGGTATCGGCCCTGCCAAGGCCGTGCAACTAAAAGCAGGCATCGAACTTGGAAGGCGCCTTGCGAACTCCAGGTTTAACATGCCGGTCATTATCCGTTGTCCTGAGGACGCTGCGGAGATACTGACTGAGCAATTGCGTTATCTGCAGAAGGAGCATTTTGTCTGCTTGTTTCTGAATACGAAGAATCATGTGATAGGACAAGAAACGTTGTCTATGGGCAGTCTTAATGCTTCGATTGTTCATCCTCGTGAGGTATTTCGAGCAGCTATAAAATGTAGTAGTGCCTCTATCATATGCGCACATAATCATCCTAGTGGTGATCCAACGCCTAGTCCGGAGGATATCTCCTTGACCTCAAGACTGCTTCAGGCAGGCGAGATTGTCGGGATTGACGTGTTAGATCATCTAATTATCGGTGATAGCAGCTTTGTAAGCTTGAAAGAAAAAGGACACATGTAATATAAATGTGAAGATTTACTTAGGAAAAGGAGAATTAGCATGTTGGGTAGTTTTACGAAAGATTTAGGAATTGACTTGGGGACAGCGAATACGCTTGTCTATGTACGCGGTAAGGGGATCGTTGTAAGAGAGCCTTCCGTTGTAGCCATTAACACTGACACTAAGACGATTGAAGCCGTGGGTGAATCCGCTAAAAAGATGATCGGTCGTACACCGGGAAACATTCGTGCGATCCGTCCGATGAAGGATGGCGTTATCGCTGATTTTGACACAACGGCTACGATGATAAAATATTTTATTCGTCAAGCACAGAAACAACGTTCTATGTTCCAACGTCACCCTAATGTAATGGTCTGCGTACCATCCGGCATTACTGCTGTAGAGCAACGTGCCGTAGAAGATGCTACTAGACAAGCTGGTGCTCGTGAAGCTTACATTATTGAGGAACCTTTTGCTGCAGCGATTGGTGCAGATCTACCGGTATGGGAGCCAACAGGAAGTATGGTTGTTGATATCGGCGGAGGTACTACTGAAGTTGCTGTAATTTCACTCGGCGGTATTGTTACTAGTCGTTCCGTACGTGTTGCGGGTGATGAAGCGGATGAGTCCATCATTCAGTACATCAAACGTCAGTACAATCTGATGATTGGTGAACGTACTTCGGAACAGCTTAAAATGGACGTAGGTTCTGCCTTGCCACTTGAGAAAGCTGAGACTATGGAAATTCGCGGACGCGATCTCGTTACAGGCCTGCCAAAGACGCTTACAATTACTTCTGATGAGATCTGTGAAGCATTGTCCGATACAGTGAGTTCTATTATTGAAGCTGTTAAAGTAACTTTGGAAAAATGTCCACCGGAGCTCGCAGCAGATATTATGGATCGCGGGATTGTCTTGACAGGTGGAGGCGCCTTGCTTCGTAACTTGGATAAACTGCTTGCGCGTGAAACTGGAATGCCAGTTATTGTCGCTGAGAACCCTCTGGATTGTGTAGCGATTGGAACAGGAAAGGCGCTTGATAATATCCATTTGTTCAAGAGTCGCAGCAGTTCCAGTCTTCGCTCTAAGAGATAAGCCTATGTATTGCCACTTGTGTACGTCAACCCCTGTTATGGGAGAAATACTGTTGTTAGAGGGTGTTGAAACTGTTTAAACTCTTAAGCAATAAACGTCTGTTTATTCTGTTGATTACACTGGTGCTGTTCATTGTGGTGATGGGCTTCAGCTTGGCATCAAGGAGTTCCTTGTCCTGGCCGGAGAACTTTCTTAGAGATACTACTGGTTTCGTGCAAAAAATGTTCTACAAGCCCGCTGGATATGTAGCGGGCTTGTTTGAAGATATCGGAAATCTGAAAGATCTTTCTAAGGAAAATGAGCAGCTGAAGATTCTAGCCGCCCAATATGCACGTGATAAAGCCCAGTATAACTTCATTCAGGCAATCAATGAAGATCTGCATAAGCAGTTGAGGTTCACAAAGGAACAAGAGAAATTGTATAAGTATGAGTGGCACATCGCTCAGGTAGTTAGCCAAACTACGGAGCCTGGTAACAGTACTATTGTGATTGATTTAGGCTCCAAAGATGGAGTTAAACCTAATATGTCTGTCATTTCCGTAGATGGTCTGGTGGGTGTTATCAGTCAGGTTAGTAATTTTACTTCTACTGTGAAATTGATTACAATGATGGATACTAATGATCCAAACTCCCAACCTCCGATAGCAGCAACAGCCGTGGGTAAAGAGGGCAAGAGCTTTGGTATGATCGAGAGCTACAATCAGAAAACGAATAAATTACTGATGACTAAGATCCCACCAGGAGACCCTATTGTAAAAGATGATGTTGTTGTTTCCTCCGGTATCGGTGGGTTATATCCACGTGGTTTGACTATCGGTACTGTTGACAGTGTTGAAGTAGGAGAATATGGACTGACATCTACAGCTGTTGTTACACCTTCTGCAGAGTTTATGGATTGGAAGCATCTATTTGTTGTGTTTACGGAGGAGCGTGCTGAATAGTGAATATGCGCAGATCTGTTCTTGTTCTGTTACTGTTCCTCTTGTTCATTCTGGAGGGAACCATTCTGCCTTGGCTGATTCCAGATGTATGGCAGATGCGAATTATTCCGAATCTAGTGTTCGTTGTACTATTGTTCGTGGCTGTATATCATCAGCGTCATACAGCACTTATACTGGGCCTAACTTTCGGACTATTACATGATGTCGTTTTTTATGGCAGAATTCTAGGAGCACATTCTTTTGCGATGGGTCTGTCGGCTTATTTAATCGGCCTTCTGTTTCAGATTCCGCGTGCTCCACTGCCTCTTATGATGACTGTGATTCTGCTCGGAAGCTTGCTAGAGGATAGTGTGTTATTTGGTATTTATAGTGTATTCAATCTCAATCAGGNNTATGCTACCAACGATGCTCTTTCATTTTGCTATTGCTCTGATCCTCTACATACCGTTACGACGCCAGCTTGAGCTGATCAAGAAAGAGAAGAGTACGGAAGAAGCGGCATAAAGAAGCTTCTATTTTCTTTCTTTATAAAGCAGGAATTTAAGGGGCCCGGCACGAATGAATGAGGATAGGGGGCCAG
>DOJM01000035.1:8911-10245 GCA_003529225.1 Paenibacillus sp. | reverse complement strand
ACCAGCCACTACGATTGGTACAATGCTCTTGGATTTCAGAGTATCAAGAAGACTAATGAACTCTGTCCATGTAGTAGGCACAGTCAAACCGTTTTCTTCAAACATTTCTTTATTATAGAAGAAACCTGACATTGCTACTTTACCGGTTGGGATCGCATACACTTTATCGTTGTAAGTACCCGCCTTAGCAATATCATTCGCGTTGTAGTTTTTAACGAAANNCGGAATCAATCCATTGTTGCCAGTCTGGCACTTTCGCACCTGGTGTCCAATCTTTCGGCGACAATCTCATACCGGAAAGATCGGCAAGGACGTCAACGTCACCAGCTGTGATTCTTGCTCTTTGCGCTTGTTTGAATTCATCATCCGGACCAGTCGTTGTGTACTCCACTTTATATTCCGGATATTTCTCTTCAAACTTCTTATTAATGTCTGTAATGACTTTGTTAATGTTCTCTTGTTTCCAGTGCAAGATCTTAATCACTTTCTTGTCACCAGATGCCGGCTTATCTGTTCCGTTCCCCGGAGCATTTGTAGCCTCACCCTTTGTGTTGTTGCCGCTTCCACATGCTGCTAATGAGAGCACTAGCGCTGAGCTCAACAATACTGCAGAAAGCTTCTTTACCATTTTTGTTACCCCCCAGATAATTTGTTACGACCTTCTAACGAAACACCATCTTAACCCCTGAAATCACGAAAATTTAACGACGATAATGCAGAAAGCGGTTTCGTTGTTTTTATTATTACATCGTTATTTATCTTTGTAAAGTCTTTTTTATTCTTTATCTTTGAACTATTCTTGACCAAATATCTATAAAAATCCTTTGATATAAAGGATATTCCTGCGATACCACTAAACATCTCATTGACTATCTANNCCTATATAATTATAAAATCATTTACGAAAACGTTTCGAATTTTACACTTCAAATCCATAAAAATCTGACTCAACTATACTTTTTTCATAGATTACGGAGTAATTTTTATTACAAGGAGGGCTAAAGTTGGCCTATAACATTAAAGATATAGCGAAAATAGCTGGAGTTTCTGTTTCGACAGTATCTAAAATCATAAATAACTACAGCGAAATTTCGGAAGACACCAAGACTAGGGTACAACAAATCATAAAGGAAACCGGATATACCCCCTCCAATTCAGCAAAAACATTGGCTACAAAATCATCGAATCTAATTGGTGTGGTTTTTGCAGGAATGCTGAATGTTGACTTTACCCATCCTTTTTTCAGCGAAGTCCTAAACTCCTTCAAAAAACAAATGGGACTGCTAGGTTACGACCTTATCTTTTTCTCTAACGAAAAATTTCAAAGTGGCGAT
>DOJM01000035.1:3757-8893 GCA_003529225.1 Paenibacillus sp. | reverse complement strand
CTTATTTCCGGACAAGAGCTAGAGACCTCTATCAGCGAATTAGATAGTAGTTCTATCCCTTGCATCGGCGTTGATTTAAAGCTATCCGGCGACAATTCTGGTTATATCATGTCTGATAATTTCAAGATGTCCACTAAGGTAGTCGAACACTTTTATTTATTAGGTTATAGAGAACTTGGTTACATCGGCAGCTCCTCAGAGTCAGAAATCTCCAATATACGTGAAAGTGGTTTCCGCAAATCGCTTGAAGATTTAGGACTACCAATTAACGAAAACTGGTTCTTAAACGGGNNACGGGAGCAATTTCTTTGAAGCCAGCGGTTATGAGACCATGCGTAGAATGATTGCTAATGGAAATTTACCCAGAGCAATCTTCGCGGCCTCTGATCAGCTAGCTATCGGGGCTATTCGAGCCCTGAAGGAATCTTCTATCGCGGTTCCTGGTACCGTCGCGATTATTGGCTGTGACGATATCGAAGCCTGCAATTACACAACACCACTCTTAACTACAATTAAACAAAATAAAGATAAGATCGGTCGTCTAGCTGCGTTAATGCTGTATGATCTAATAAACAATCAATCTGGCACGAGCTCTTTCAGCGTAGAGCCAGAGCTCATCATAAGAGAATCCTGCGGCGCAGATTAATAAACTACAGAAGCAAAAAATGAGGATCTTCTTTCCCATATCAATGGTCAAAGATATCCTCATTTTTGTCTGGAGTATTAAACATCCTAAATCAACAACACAAAAGGTGTTCCTAAGCCATTTCCATGACTTAGGAACACCTTTATTTGTTTATGTTTTATATTATTTAAGCAATCTTACAAGTCGAAGTACAGAGAGTATTCATGTGGATGAACACGAATTGCAACTTCTTGAGCTTCGGAGCGTTTCAGAGCAATATAGTTATCAATGAAGTCCTTAGTAAATACGTCACCTTCGGTAAGGAACTCGTAATCAGCTTCCAAAGAATCAAGTGCTTCGCTCAGGCTGCCTGGAACGCTGCGAATCTTTTCTTTGTCTGCATCAGACAATTCGTAGATGTTTTTGTCCAAAGGACCGTAACCCAGTTCTTGCGGGTTGATCTTGTTCTTGATTCCGTCCAGACCTGCCATCAGCATTGCAGAGAATGCCAAGTAAGGGTTAGCCGTAGAATCCGGTGTACGGAACTCGATACGACAGCCTTTTGGTGTCACAGCTGCTACCGGGATACGAACTGCTGCAGAACGGTTTCCTTTGGAGTATACCAAGTTAACCGGTGCTTCGTAACCAGGAACCAAACGTTTAAATGAATTGGTGCTTGGGTTAGTCAAAGCGATCAAAGCCGGTGCATGGTACAAAATACCGCCGATGTAGTGAAGAGCCATTTCGCTCAAGTTAGCATAAGCGCCTTTTTCGTAGAACAAAGGAGTGTCTCCGTCAAAAATTGATTGGTGTACATGCATTCCGCTACCATTATCGCCAAAAAGCGGTTTTGGCATGAAAGTTGCTACTTTGCCGTACTGACGTGCAGTGTTTTGTACAATATATTTATAAGTCATGAGATTATCAGCTGTTTTCTTCAAGGTATCAAAACGGAAGTTAATTTCCGCTTGGCCTGCAGTTGCTACTTCGTGGTGATGACGCTCAATACGCAGCCCTACTTCAGCAAGCAGACGACACATTTCACTACGGATATCCTGTTGGGAATCCACAGGTGCTACAGGTACATATCCACCTTTAACGCCAACTTTGAATGCAAGGTTGCCGCCCTCTTCTTTACGACCCGTATTCCAAGCCGCTTCTTCAGAGTCTACGAAGAATGAGGAGCTGTTCATACCACTCTCGTAACGAACATCGTCAAAGATAAAGAATTCAGACTCAGGTGCGAAGAATGCTGATGTACCAACTCCGCTCTTCTGAAGGAATTCTTCTGCTTTCACAGCAATACCGCGAGGATCGCGCTCATAGCGTTCACCATCAGGAGTGAAAATGTCGCACATTACGTTCAGCGTTGGATGAGCTGTAAACGGATCAATGAACACACTGTTCGGATCAGGCATCATAACCATGTCTGATTCTTCAATACCACGGAATCCTTTGATGGAAGAACCGTCGAATGCTACCCCATTTACAAAAGTTTCATCTTCCACTTCAGAAGCAGGCAGAGAAATGTGGTGAGCACGGCCACCTAAATCTACGAATCGAAAATCTACCCACTCGATATTGTTTTCTTTAATTGTTTGCAACACTTTTTCAACCGACATGAATTTTTCCTCCCCCAAGTTCCGAACATTAAGCCCCTCACAGTATGCAAATGTTCTTGTTTCATTTTTATTTGCTGTCGTCATTATAAATCTCATACCTAACATCGTCAATGCTTATGTCAGGTATTTCTTTCAGCAATGTAAGATATTCTAACGCTTTCGTGAAATCCATTATTTTCGTTAATATTCATAAAATATCTAACTTATCCAATAGCAAAGAAGCCCTACTACCCCGCTGTACCGCGGGTTTAGAGGACTTCCAAGGTTGTTATATGCTTACATATTATAGCGCCGAAACGGTTTCTGGTGAAGTTGAAAACTTACGTCCAACAATCGGAGCAAGCTTTTCTAGATCCTTAAGCAGATTATCGAACTGTTCAGGGAATAACGATTGAACACCATCACCTGTCATGGAATTGTCCGGATCTGTGTGCATTTCGATAATTAGACCATTTGCACCCGCAGCAACCGAAGCCTTTGCCATAGGTTCAACTAACTCACGACGTCCAGTGCCGTGACTTGGGTCAGAGATTACCGGAAGGTGGCTTAAGCTTTGTAGAACCGGAATAGCCGATAGATCCAACGTATTGCGTGTGTAAGTCTCAAATGTACGAATACCACGCTCACAGAGCATCACATCCTTATTTCCGCCTGCCAAAATGTACTCCGCTGCATTGAGCAATTCATCATAAGTTGCACTGAATCCGCGTTTTAAAAGGACAGGTCTTCCGCAAGTACCCAACTTGCGCAGCAAATCAAAGTTCTGCATGTTCCGTGTACCCACCTGGAGGATATCCGCATGCTCTGCACAAATATCCACATACTCTGGGGTCATAACCTCTGTAATGGTTAACAGGCCATGACGCTTTCCTGCTTCAGCCATCATGGTCAAACCTTCTACACCTACACCTTGGAAGCTGTATGGACCTGTACGGGGCTTAAACGCGCCTCCACGCAGTACCTGAGCACCTGATGCTTTAACCAGACGGGCAATCTCATCAATCTGCTCTGGAGTCTCAACGGCACAAGGTCCGCCCATGATCACCAGATTCTCTCCACCAATCTTCACACCCTTGATATCGATAATAGTATCCTCTGGATGGAAATCACGGCTAGCTAGCTTATAAGACTTGGAGATCTTTACGACGTTCTCCACACCCTTCATTTGCCGCAAATGCTCTGCAAGCTTAGGAGCGACACTTCCTACTAAACCGATAACAGTGTGATCTGCACCTTTGGAGAGATGCACCTGCAAGCCCTCTTTTTCGATAACTGTGATAATATTTTTAATCTGTTCTTCTGGCGTTTGATTGGATGTAATGACGATCATATGAATAACTTCCTCTCTACACTTAAAATTTATAATAATTCCGCTATATACACTCACACTACGACGCGGGTTCGCTTTTAAGCTTTTATGCTTTTAATCGATAAAGCGATTTTACTTTAAAAATCTATTACCGTCAATCCTATTTCCTGATTTATTAGATGAAACCGCTTTTTCTCAAATAGAAAAGCGCGTAACCCCGACAGACGAGATTACGCGCTTTTGTCCCAGCACAAATATATAAGTCCGCTTACAGCGCATTAAGTAGTACTTGCACTCTTATTCTTAACTGGAGGAAGTAGTTTTGCCATATTCACAGTACGTTTGATCTCCCATGTCTCTGGATTCTTGGAATCGTACTGCTCCAAATAATTAATAACTTCTTTAGTAATTGGTGTAGGTGTAGATGCGCCCGAAGTAACCCCAACAATATTTACACCCTTTAGCCACTCGGTATTTAGTTCAGAGATATCAGAAATCCGATGGGCCGGAACACCTGCGATCTCTTCCGACACCTGTGCCAGACGATTAGAGTTGTTGCTTCGTGGATCACCAACGACAATTACTAAATCACATTGCCCCGCCTGTTCGGCTACAGCCTCCTGACGCACCTGAGTAGCCATACATATCTCATTATGCACTTCGGCACCCGGGAAGGTCTCTAGAAGCTTTTTCATAATATGTTTAATGTCCCACTGGCTCATAGTGGTCTGATTGGTAATTACAATCCGTGAAGAAGGGATGGATAGGGTTGCAATCTCATCTTCTTTTTCAATTAAATGCACATGCTCTGGCGCAATGCCAACAGCACCTTCCGGTTCCGGATGGCCTTTCTTGCCGATATAAATAACCTCATAGCCATCATCGACCTTCTCCTGAATGAGATCATGTGTCTTTGTCACATCAGGACAAGTAGCATCAACAGTAGTCAATCCTTTATCCCTAGCCATCTTGCGCACTTCAGGTGAAACTCCGTGAGCAGTGAATATAACCGTTCCACTGTCTACTTTATCCAGAATATCGAGGCGATTATGACCGTCCAAGGTAATGATGCCATCGTCCTCAAACGAATTCGTGACATGACTATTATGAACAATCATGCCCAGTATATAAATCGGCCGGGGAAGATCGAGATTTTGTGCAGCCTGCCGTGCCATTACCATAGCATCGACTACTCCGTAACAATATCCCCGGGGAGAGATTTTAATGACTTCCATGACTTCACCAACTTTCTGCTTTCGTTGACTTCTGTAATAGGGCACACTTTAAATTATACCCTATTCCAGCGGCGGAGCAAAGAGAAGCGGCAGCCAGATCACAAAAGTAGTTCCCTCACCTTGACGTGTAACAACCTCCACAGACCCGCCATGTTCGTCAATAATCCACTTAGCAATAGATAAACCAAGCCCAATCCCTTCCGTAATTCCACGTGATTCATCTGCACGATAGAATCGGTCGAAAATATATGGAACCTCATCTTTGTCCATACCAATCCCCGTATCGGTGATCCGAATACCAACCTGATTCTGATAGAAAATTGTATCTAAACTTACCCCGCCAGA
>DOJM01000035.1:3053-3667 GCA_003529225.1 Paenibacillus sp. | reverse complement strand
TCAGCACGCGCAAGAGAGAGCATATCTGCTACAAGTCGGCTCATTCGCTTAGACTCGTCCGCGATATCCTTCACCGATTCCATCGAGAGCTGGCGAACTTCAGCCTCGCTCATCTTCCCTTCGCCCGGCTCCATCTCCCATACTTTTTGCAGCAGATCGATATTCCCGCGTATGGTTGTGAGTGGTGTCCGAAGCTCATGTGAAGCATCCGATACGAAACGACGCTGAGCCGCATACGAATCCTCAAGCTCTGTGTAGAATCCTTCCATACGCCCAAGCATACTGTTAACGGTCTCAATAAGTCTTCCTATTTCGTCTGGAGGTCCATCATATTCAATACGGGAGCTTAGGTCATTCCCCGTCTGAATCCCATTTGCAGCTTCAATCACTTTCCCAATAGGACTCATCGCTTTACGGGCCAGAAATAAACCAAAGGTAAATGCCGCGATCAAGGTAGCAAAAGAACCGACAAGCAATATATTTTTCAAACGCTCCAAGAGCTTATTCTGCTCATTCACATAGGCAGCGACTTGTAATACAGCCACTGGATTATTATTATAATGCTCTATTTCGATAGGCATCTCGTAGATTAAGAACTGATTGCCGCCCACAAC
>DOJM01000035.1:0-2973 GCA_003529225.1 Paenibacillus sp. | reverse complement strand
TTGCTCAGATTGTACTTTCAGACGATCCTTCAAGTCCCCATACGTATTAAAATAGACAAAACCGTAAATTGCGGCTGATAAGGCCAGCAGCATAACGGCCAAAATCCCTGAATACCAAGCAGTCAGCCGCAATCTTATAGACATGTTAGTTGTCACCTCTTAGAATGTAACCGGCACCCCGGATCGTTTGAATAAGGCGTTTACCGCCATGCTCCTCCGTCTTTTGACGTAGCATAGCTATGTATACCTCAAGTACATTCGATTCACCGCTATAATCATAACCCCATATTTTATCCATGATCAGATCCCGTGAAAGTACACGTTTCGGATTCTGCATAAATAAATGCAGTAGCTCAAATTCCTTCGCCGTCAGCTCTAGTCTTTTACCGGCGCGTGTGACTTCGCGTGAATCTACANNAAGTGTAATATCCTCGTAAGTAACCGCTTGCTCACTGCCGCCACTTTGCTCACTCTTACGTCGAAGCAATGCTCGCACACGTGCAAGTAATTCTTCAAGTGCAAATGGTTTTACTAGATAATCGTCTGCACCCAGATCAAGCCCTTTCACACGATGCTCAATTTCATCCTTGGCCGTAAGCATTAGAACAGGTACATTGCTGCCCCCTTCTCGCAAACGACGACAGACTTCAAATCCGTCTACCTGAGGCATCATAACATCCAAAATTACCACATCTGGATCGCTGCTCAGGATTGCTCGTAAACCATCTGCTCCATTCACCGCTGTCTTTACATCGTAGCCTTCAAAAGCTAGCCCCCGGCGCAGCATAGAGATAATTTTTTCATCATCATCAATAATAAGAATATTCGGTCGCATCAAGCAGCCCCCATTGTTCAATTCTATTTATTTATATTGTAGCAGTCACACCATGTTTAGACAAAAAACGGAAGGGATGNNCGCGTTATTCACCGTCCGGTGTTATCGTTGCTGACTTTGTTGTGTGGTCGTATCAAAATCATTTTTGTTGCCGATTGTTACGGAGAGATCCATGTTCTTGCCATCGCGCACAACATTCAGCGTTACTTTGTCACCGACTTTTAACGTTTGAATGAAAGCGATCAGATCTTGGTTTGTTGCATATTTTGTTCCATTTGCACCTGTAATGATATCATAAGGGCGCAAGTCTGCGGCATACGCTGGCGATTTAAAGATAATGTCTGCAACTACAGAACCTTCTTTAATATCCGTGCCCATTTGCTTAGCTACTTCATCTGTAATCGTCATAAGCGTTGCACCAATGAAGGGAACGGGTTCTTTTGGAATCGCTTGGTTCGCTTCCAGTTTATCTACGACATCTTTAATCGTATTCACAGCGATAGCGAAACCTATACCTTGGGAATCTGTGCTAACAGCTACGTTCATACCAATTACCTGTCCATTCATATTGAGCAGCGGACCACCGGAGTTACCAGGGTTGATAGAAGCATCTGTTTGCAGAAGGTTTTTGTAGTTGCGTGTTCCACTACCGTCTTCTTCGTTGATATCGATGCTGCGTCCTTTTGCACTAAGAACACCAGAGGTTACTGTATGGTCGAAGCCTTGCGGGTTACCGATAGCAACCACTTCTGAACCTACTTTCAAGCTATCCGAATCTCCCAGAGCAACTGTAGGGAAGNNCAAATCCAGATCCTTGCTAGAACCCAGCAATTTTGCTTCGTATGGTTTGGTCACGCCATCCACTGTAACTTGGATGACATCGGCATTTTCAATGACGTGCTGATTGGTCAAAATATATCCGGATTTCTCATAAATGAAACCTGTTCCAATTCCGTAAGGGATGAGCTGCGATGAAGAGTTTGAACCTGACTTCGAGTCCTGCTCATTTTGTGAAGAACCACTTCCACCGTATTGATCCCCGAAGAAAAATTGAGAGAACGGATCACTCAAGTTCGGACTGGATGAACTCCCATTACGCGAACCAGATTTCACTAACGTCTCAATCTTGACGACTGCTGGTCCAACCGCATCAACTACACCAGTCACATCACGAGAACCTTTCACCAATGATGTAGTAGTAGTATTAGGTGTAGTACTAGCACTCTCATTCGTCGTCTTCGCTGTTCCATTCGATTCTGAGCTCGCAATGGTTGAAGCTGCATCTCCTGTGAACCAGTTACCTCGATCTGCCATGAACATCGAACCTGAGAGAACGACCATACCCGCTAAGAAGGAAACAAATATGGTTTTCACTGAGCTTTTTGGCTTTTTATTAAACTGCCAGCCACCGCCACCTTCAGAACCGCCTCCTCCGTTTCCACCTCGTCCACCGCCATTACCATCGAAGCCTGCACTGCGATATGAACTGTTATATGGGAGTTGTTTTACAGGCTGTGGAGGTGTAATCTCTACCCGCTCCGGCTCCATCCGGTTGTAATGCTGAGCACTTCCGTCTACGTTACTTTCATCTTTGTTTAATGATTTAAATGGTCCATACGAATAGTAGTATGATGATCCGGATTCGGAAGACTGATTATTATTGCTATTATGGTTATTATTGTCCCAATCCCGATCTGGTGCTGGTCCATTGTCACGATTAAAGTTGTTTTTGTTATCGTCCATGTTTATTTACCTCCTGCATCCTGTCGCCTGACAAGGATTAATTTGTTTTCTTGTTTCTTATTTTGTACTTTAAACCTTAAGGTCACATTAAAAACAATTTAAGCGGAGATAAAAGATATAGGCCAATAGACGGGATTTGGAATCAGAAGGGAGTTATTAGGGGACTAGGTTCAAGAAGACACATGCTGTTGGGCGGGATTGGGTTTCAGGCTACACCGCTGTTGAACTCATGCTCCTATGAATTGAACCTGCGGTTGGAACATGATTTCAAAGGCGGACGTAAACTTTTCGCTCTGATATCCAATCCCTGGGCAGGGAAGTAAAAAAAGAAGCTCGGGCGCGGAAAACAACGCAGCCCGAACTTCCAAACATACAAGATAAAAGATAAAAGATAA
>DOJM01000038.1:23144-23338 GCA_003529225.1 Paenibacillus sp. | reverse complement strand
CGCTGGGCGGACTTGCCCATGGAGTTAGCGTCCACCACGAGATGCAGCTATTGGTGGAAGCGGGATTCACGCCTGTAGAAGCCCTTCAGTCAGCGACTTCAAAGACGGCTCGCCGCTTCTATCTGGATGACCGCGGACGTATTGTGGAAGGGGCAAGAGCTGACTTGGTGTTGGTTGACGGCGACCCGACGACC
>DOJM01000038.1:22106-23107 GCA_003529225.1 Paenibacillus sp. | reverse complement strand
CATGTTCCTGGTTATCTTGGATAGTACAGTCATGAACGTGGCTGTACCTAAGCTGGTTCAGCCGTTCTTCTAGACTGAATAATGAAAGGAGATGAGAGCGGGTGGAAACGCTTCGGTTGCTTCGGCAGGTGAATGATTACGTAGAAGAGAATTTGCAATCGAATATTGAGATCGACGATATCGCAAGGTCTGCGATGTCATCGAAGTACCATTTTCAGCGGATATTCCATGCCTTGACGGGCTTTACGGTGACCGAGTATATGCGTAACCGAAGGCTCACGCTTGCGGCGGAAGATCTGGCAGGATCGGATAGTAAGGTCATTGATATTGCGCTGAAATATGGTTACGAGAGTACTGAAGCATTTGCCAAAGCGTTTCCTCGAATCTCCTTTCAAATTCAGATTAAAGGAGAAACAGAAATGAACTATCGCATTGTCGAGGAAAAGGCTTCAACAGCAATCGAATCAGGTTTTTTCAAAAATATCTATTACTGATTTTGAGCAATTATTTAAGATAAATCAAAGTACAAATGAATCGGCAGCTATTCAAGAAATATTAAATCAATTTTCTAAATATTTTTTAAGGTTTGGTAATCACATTGAGCGTGGAAATTTAAATGAATATGTGAAATTCAAAACAATTATTGTTGAGAATAATCCCGAGTATATGAGAAATAGGAAATTTTATTGTAGTACTCGCCCTATTCATTTATGGTTAACAAATGTATATAATTTTAGTGGTTACTTTGCTAGTGTAGAAGATATATGAAGTTGTGTTAAATAGATTCTTGAGAAATTTCATAAAAGATTGCAGAGACCACAATGTACGGGGTTTAGCAAAAAGTATAAAGTCGAAAAAAGAAAATGAAGAAAAAATTATTGATAATTATTTTTTAGCCTATGATAAGAATTTAGTTGATAAAGATAATTTCTTATCAAGGATTAAGTCTTTGAGTTTAGTAAGATGAAGACTACAGGATCAAAAGTGTACTTGCCTTTCTT
>DOJM01000038.1:17276-22024 GCA_003529225.1 Paenibacillus sp. | reverse complement strand
CCTTTAGGAGAACTTCATTTAGGATCATAACTAACGGACGTCCACAGCTTCTATAATCCCTTCAGGGATGGAGACATGATATATACCTTATTGGTGTAACTCGTGTATAAAAAATCAAATATGGATGGCATAAAGGAGGCTGCTACTGCGGTGTCCTTTTTTTTATGCCTAAAAAAGGGAGGATCTCCAGATGATTAAAAAGGTAATGATTCAAGACGACTTAGGTATCCTTTGCAGTGGGCTTGCGATTGTTGATCTGGATGGAANNTAAAACCACCTCAGACGAATGTGATTGTTGGTGGCCGAAAGAAGCGAATCTCTATGGAAGATGCGGATCAATTTGAAAGAGAATTGTTCGAACTCTTCACCTTTCATAACATACCGCTAAAGATCGGCACCTATGCCATTTCAGAGGAGATCAACCAATCGAACCGAAGGGTGGAAATAGAAATGAAACAGCTGACGACAAAACGAGTTTGTCTCTTGGTCGATTTGGGAGGATTTGAAAAGCGGATGTCTGAAAACCTACTTATTGCTAAAACCTATGGTGAATCCGTTTACTCCCTTACTGGTGATGGTCTCGTCGATATAAATAAAGCTCAACTCGTTCCCGTGAATATAACGGCGCTTACACCGGCTGAGCTGCAAGTCTGGTCTTCTATGATCAACGATCAGCTAATAGAAGCGGGTTTTGAACCTGATAACACCATCATGCTGGCGGCTGGCTGCAATTATCGAGGTACGCTTCCACTTGGCATGAACATCGGGAACAATGTACGGATTGGGGCGTGAGTACGGAATGAAGCTTCGATATATTGCTTTTAAATGGCACGTAGAAGCACCGTTAGAAGCGGTTGCAACTGTCCTGAAGCAAGTCAAGCTGAATCCTGGTAAAAAACAACGCTGGACCCGCTCCATAGGTACGCATTCACTCACCGTGGAGGCTCGGGTAAATATGTGTTCACCCGAACGTTCCTACTTTTGGATTCGTTTCGCTAATGAGCGTGGGCCAACTGATAAGGAGTTACTAGCTCGAGTGCTATCCGATTGGTTCTTTACGGCGAGTCAGCACTTTNNCAAGGATTTGGTCAAAAGCGGAGTAACAACTGTATTTCTCGTTTTATCCCATTCTTGTAATTGCTGCCAGATCGGTCTCTTATCATTACGAATTACTTTCATCATCGTACACACCTCCAAATAGAAGCCCAATCATAATAATATTTATTATGGATTGCTCTAAATGGTGATTTTTGGATATTTTAATGAAATCCTTTCATTGATATACTACCGTAACAAAGCTGGTATTCGCAATTTGGTTGTTGCCGCACGTTAGAGTTAAAGGAGAGATATCGATATGAATTCGGTTCGTTACAAGAGCAGGGAATGCCTAGACCAAGAGAAGATTGAAAGGTTCCTTAAGCAAGCGAGATTGGGTTATCTTGGGTTGGTTGATGGCAATCGCCCCTATGTTGTGCCACTTAATTATGTATGGGCTGATGGGAAACTCTATTTTCACGGGGCTGGAGACGGAAGGCGTAATCAGGTGATGAGTGATAATTCAGAGGTTTGTTTTACGGTATGTGAAGAATACGGAACCATTACGGATCCAGTACCTGCTAAAACGGATACAGCTTATATGAGCGTAATGATATTCGGACAAGCAGAACCGATCACAGATTTGGATGAAGCCACTCATGTACTTCAGGAAATGATGAATAAGTATGTACCAGGTTACTATAGTCGCCCCTTGTCCAAGCAGCATGTGGAAAAGTATAGGTCAGCTGTATTCGGCGGTCCGGTTCAAGTTTATCGGGTAATTCCGAATCATATGACGGCAAAAGAGAGTCCTATTGAAGCGGAAAAAATGTATAAAAAGAACATGGATACTGAACGTCAAGTTTAAACACAAGATACTCCAATTAACATTATTCAATAATAAAATTAGAGATTAGTCCTTAAGCTAACGAGTATAGTTCAATAAACACGATAAGGCAGCCGATCAGTCAACGTGATCGGCTGCCTTTATTCAACTAACCGGCAGTTTAGTGGAACACTTTTACAACAAAATTGTTCAAATGATGAAATAACCCCTAACTTTAAGTACAATTATTTACCATTTGTTATTTGTTTTGAAATAAGCTATTATGAAGTCAACTTCACATGAAGTAAACTTCATATGAAACGAACTTCACTTCAGAAGAATAAGTTAGTTAGGAGAATTACATTTGAAAAAACTATTCATACAGCGACTTTTATTATCAATCTTGTTAATGGTATTGGGATTTATTCAATTATATCTCGATACATCGGAAGGATTTAATTATGGTTATGTCATGTTATTCATAGGTGGAATAATTTTGCTGATTTCAATAATTTCTTACCTTAAATCCCGCAATAACAAAATATTGGAAAGGAATATATCAAAGGAATATGATGAAAGAGATATTTTAATTGATGGGAAAGTTTCTCACTTTTCAATGCGTTTTTTGATGTATGTAATTATAATTATTATGTTTTTAACTAATTTTGTAGCCATTCCTACAAATACTGCATTATTAATTGTTTTAATATCTTTGATGATTAGTGAATTTGGTTCTAGAAAATATTATAATCGTGTCCTTTAATCAAGGAGATATTTAATGAAAAATAGAGTGAAAGAATTACGACTAGAACAAGGAATAACTCAACAAGAGCTAGCTGATAAAGTAAGTGTATCTTCTAGAACAATCATCTCATTAGAAAAAGAAAAGTATAATCCATCTGTGCTACTTGCGTATAAAATAGCTTCAGTTTTTAATTTATCAATTGAAGAAACGTTTATTTTTGATGAAGATGACAAATAATATTTTTCGTAAATATACACATACGAAACAAATAATGGAGGAATATAATTGCTTAGTATATTATTTATTTTTGGGGTAGTTTTGATAGTTTGGGGTCTTTATCTTATGAGAAAAGAAGATGGGTTATTTGGGAAAAATAGAAAAAATAAAAATATATTCAATTTCATACTAATGGGACAAGCTTCAGGATTAGGACAATTTATAAGTGGGGTTTTGTGTATTATAGTAGGGATTATCGCAATTATTATGAAGTAGTCATAAATATGAAGTTCTATTTTTAGTATGTGTTAGCGGCGGATCCTCCTTTAGAGATCCGCCGCTTATTCATTTTAAAGGGTTACTCATTTTTAATAAATTCTTCAATTCCTATTTCTGTCCCGTCCCTTTTTCTTGAACGTGAGCAATGCTAATCTCCACAAAGTTCAGCACTTCGTCGGATACGGGATATAGTCCTGACTCTAATGTAGGGAGTTTCCTCACTTCCCAAAACTTCTCCATTAATTTCTCGTCTCCATTAAAGGTTTCGTGTGATAGCTTCATTAACTCGCAGGCAATGTTATAACCTTCATCAGATTCAGGTGGAACAGATTGCTGTATGCACCAATCAATCCGGCGCAGCAAAGAGGCATATTGCTGAGTGGTCTGGTCATTACTGTTGAGATTGGGTAGTGCATTCTGTAGAAATGCACTTTCGTCATCGTTGAAGTAATCAATCCACTGTTTAGATATGGGTTGTACGTTATGGACCAGATGAGAAACCCGATCCCAGGAGAGTGTACCTTCTAGATCAATCATGTTGATCAAAGACGTAGTATTTGCAATACTGCCCTGAAGAGAAGTAAGCTGCTCCTGAAGATGATTATGATGTGCGATTAGAATATGACGAAAAGATAGCTTGTCCATTACATTTTGAATGTCTTCAAGCGGTAGTGATAGTGATTTAAGCAACGTTATCTTTTCGAGAGTGAATAAATCTTCCTCTGAATAATAACGGCGGCCGTTATCTTCCTTATAACTCGGTGTAAGAAGACCGATCTGATCATAATAACGTAGGGTTCGAACGGAAATATTCCGTTGTTTGGATACTTGTCCTGTTGTCCATCTATTCATGTTTCTTCTTTCCTCTCGAAAATAATGCTTGCAGGTGACGTAACGTCACCTAATATCATTAAATTATATCACAGAGGATTGAGGGATTAAGGATGACCAGTACGGAAATGTGGAAGAAGATGGATCAGTGGACATGGCGTGAGTTTATTGCTTTACTTGCGCTTGAATTTGTATTCGTTATATTCGTTATCAAGTATGCGGTGCAGTCAATGTATGAGCAATGGTTGGGGAATACTCTTTATTCAGGGACTCTTACAGGGCTTACCATAGCAATTGTACTTTTGTTTGGTTTATATTTTATTGCTTTACGACCGAATNNGCGAAAGATTGGTGGAGGATTGCGCTGTGGACACTTATTCTTATCGTATTCAGTGTGGCGGCTCTCTATCTCACGAGTTTTCTAGGGAATACGGTGGACAATAGCAAAACAGAGAGTCTGAAGCAAAATGTCACTCTATTTACTATAATTATTGGTATAGTGTCGGCAGGGATCGTGTCCCCCTTTTATGAGGAGATATTTTACCGTGGATTTATATATCGTTGGCTACGGGCCCGTGTGAGTATGAGCTGGGCGATTGTGATTAGTTCGCTAATCTTTACGCTTGCACATTTTCCCACTATGAATGCCATGCCCGTGAATTTTATTAGTGGGGTTGTCTTTGCATGGACCTATGAACGTACGGGATCGGTCGTACCTGGTATGATCGTTCACGGTGTGTTTAATACGATTGCCGTATTATTAACAACGATGAGTTAGAATGATGTTATATTATGTATACACGATGAGCGCTGATG
>DOJM01000038.1:13985-17249 GCA_003529225.1 Paenibacillus sp. | reverse complement strand
TTACTGACCAAAAGCCTGAGTGTAATTCAACTAGCGGGAAACGATAGTTGAGTAATTATAAATAACTTAAGATATGCCGGTTTCATTAGAAATTTCATCAAAAAAAAGCCTTTTGGAATAAAATCCAAAGGCTTTTTGTATGCTTATTTTTTTCAAGACCTTATTCAACATCATAATTGATCAGAAAGAAAAAGTCTATACTTTGGTCTGGATTTTATTTACTATTGTGAAGCCGGCAAAACTTAATAAATGGAGTGTTGTTAATGGACGTTACCTATCATCTCGATCAGGCCGACTTACAGGATTATATTGGACGGATTTTTGGCACCAGTTATTTAGTTACTCGTGTTTCACGAATGCATGGTGGCGCACAAAAGGTGGTCTATAAGATGGAGTGCAGTAATGGATTTTCCTGCGTTCTGTATGTGTGGGATCTTTCCATGAATTATTTTGAAGAAGAAAAAGCAAATGAAGATATAAATGAACAATCTTATGGAAGTAACTTATTTGCATTAAACAACTAATATTTAATACAACATGGAATTCAGACCCCAGCACTTTATGATCTGAATAACGAAAGAAGTCGTTACTCCTTTGATTATGCTCTAGTTGAATATATAGATGGACGTAAGGCAGAAACCTTTTTTCAAGATTCCGATTTAAGTGTTCAAGATCAAGTGTTTCAACGTTTGGGAGATATGCTGACAACTATGCATACCAACGAGAGGCAAATCTTTGGGAAAGCCAATGCTAACGAGATCAGCACAGAACCATGTCATTTATTAAAAATGGAAAATGCGAAAGTACAGCTAGCTTATGCCTCTCAACATATGGAGAAAATCGGGTCTAATCAAAGTAAACTGCTCGACAAGCTGTATACGTTAGAAGCAAGAATGAAGCCTAGAAAGCAGTATGGATTTATTCATGGCGAAATGGGTCCTGACCATGTATTGGTTAATGATAAGCTGGAACCCTTTCTGATCGATATTGAAGGGGCTATGTTTTATGATATTGAGCATGAGCATAGTTTTTTGGAGATACGATTTGGGGATTTCTACCGGTACCTTAAGAACGATAGGCTTGATCCTGATAGACTGCTATTTTATCAACTTCACCACCATATATCATTAACATCAGCGNNTTTATCGAAAAATGAAGAATTGAAAATGAAGCAAGAAGCGGCGCGTCATCTCTTGTCAAATATCGTGGGAGCTGGATATTCGAGTTAGTACACGGTAACGTTTCAACGAAGCGAAGAGGGAGTCAACCTAACCTAGGGGAGACTCCCTCTCTCTTGTGCGTTCTAGGGACAAGCCTGACGGTAGTCAAGAGGTGTATACGAAAGTAAAGACTAGTATATAGATGGGGGGCATTCCCTTTCCTATACTAGAACTAGGAAGAGAAGCTGCATGAAGTAGATGCACGACCTATTTTGAGACAATGTGGAGGGGTAATATGAAGAAAAAAAGTAGAATACTTCTGATCGTCGCATTGATCCTAAGTTTAACTATCACGGCATGCGGCAAAACCACAAATGAAGGGGAGAAGCAGCCTGAGAAGCAGCCTGAGACACCTGTGGAACAAAAAAATGAAGTGATTGAAGTTTCAACAGTTTCGGCAAGTGATCAGTATCTCAAATTCGATGAGGGCGAAAGCTTTGAGAAGAACTCGGTCTATGATGCGTATGAGAAAGATATCGGTGTGAAGCTCAAGAATAAATGGGTGTCCGCTGATGACGTTCAATTCAAGGAGAAAGTGAAAATGTCCATCGCCTCCAATGATCTTCCGGACTTCATGAAGGTTAATGCTACACAACTGAAAGAGCTGACCGAAGCGGATATGATTATGGATATCACGGACGTATATGACAAGAATGCGACGGATGAGACGAAGAAATTCTTGTCGATGGATGGCGGAATGCAACTGAAGACCGCCACTTTCGACGGTAAACTCATGGGGATTCCAAGTTCTTATAATCCGTACCAGTATCAGTTCCTCTATGTACGCACGGACTGGCTGAAGAAATTGAACCTGCCGGAGCCGAAGACGATGGCGGATCTCTTGACGATCGCAGAAGCGTTCAAAACAAAAGATCCAGGCGGCAGTGGGAAACCGTATGGAATTGTAATTAGCAAAGATCCATTTAACAACCAATCCACAGCTGTTACAGGACTAATAGCATTCTTGAATAGTTACCATGCTTATGAAAATCTTTGGATGGAAGACGGAAATGGCAATTTGGTCAACAGTGACATTCAGCCTCAAGTGAAAGACGCACTTAAGGCGCTGCAGGAAATGTTCAAGAAAGGATTAATTGATCCTGAGTTCGTCGTTAAAGATGTGGAGAAAGCAGCAGAGCTCCTCTATAACAACAACGCAGGTATCGTATACGGCCAGTCTTGGGTACCGGCTCAGCTTGCTAAAGGCGCAGTAAAGGATGGTAAAGTCGTACAAGAGTGGGGCGTATTCCCGATTCCATCGGTGGATAGCGAACCTGCACTATCGCAGATAGGTTTGGGTGTTGACGAATATTATGTTATCTCCAAGCAAGCGAAGCATCCGGAAGGCGTTATTAAATTGCTGAACCATTGGATTGTCGTGGATAATCATCCGACGCCAGAACAGAAAGTGTATGAGTATGGTAAAGACCTGAAGGAAAAAGGGAACAACTACTGGCTTCTAAGCCCGCTTCGTGTTGGTAAACAAAAGGATAATAACGGTGAAATATTGCCAAAAGCGATCGAGAACAAAGACGAGAGCATTTTGGAGACGAAAGATCAAAAAACTCGTTACGAGCGTGCCATGAAGTATGTTGACGGTACCGATATCAACATGTGGTGGGAATATCTGATCTCAGGTCCGAAAGGTGCATATTCACTTGTTCCTGAAATTCAGAACAATAAACAGTACCTACAAAACAAATTCTACGGCGCACCGACTCCAACCATGGCAGATCGACAAGAAATCCTGAAGAAGAAGCGGGATGAAGTATACTTCAAGATTATGATGAATCAAGTATCCGTGGATGAATTCGATAAATTCGTGGAAGAGTGGAAAAAGCTTGGCGGCGACGAAATGACCAAAGAAGTCAATGAATGGTACTCGACTCAAAAACAATGATAGCAGGAGAATCGAGGGGTTGGACACAAACGACCTCTCTTTTCTTTAACTTAGTTCTTATTTTTAGTCCTATAGCGAGGTGGATGGCATGAATGTATTAACGCGTATGTGGAAGAGGGAGTGGCCGCTTCACTTGATGTTGGT